>JAAELB010000345.1 GCA_024227155.1 Desulfobulbaceae bacterium | reverse complement strand
TCTGAGGTTGACAATGGGGTTAGAAACTGAAGGGGTTTCAGAGGTTGTAAATATGAACATGAAACGGAGTGGGTTTTTGGAAATGACCTGGAACTGTCGTATTGTATGCTGATCATGCTGCATGGACGTACATGTTGTTGCATGCCGTGTAATTAATGCTGATATGAGTGGCACAATGGTATAATATATATATATAGTAATACTATTTACAATATAGAATATAGTGATGATTATTATATTTTCTCTTGAAGTATAATGTGATGTAATTTGATGATTGATTTTAACTCTATTAATAGAACCCACCTGCGTAATGTGGTGATTTTGGAGTGCTGTGTTCGGGTAGTGCACAAGTCTGCAAGGTGTATTATGGATTTCTTTACCATGAGTAACCGCCTAATAAGATCATGTGGTGCATGTGGGGTATCAGACCGCATATAACCCACGTATATTGTGACAGAGGAATTGACCAAGTTCTTTGGGGTATGTCGATAGACATATACCTTACTAATTTGAATATATACTGAGGAGGAAGATTGATTAGAGGGTCTATTGGTGAACCTGGGATTTAGACCATGAGATGGTTTGATAATAGTGTAGGGCTGGGGAGCCTAGAGTGTGGTACGAGGCATGGGAGGCCTCAGGATATTAAAAATAAGGTGAGGCATGGGAGGCAGGTAAGACCTCAGGTTTGGTGCAAGGCCCATAGAGTCTCTCTGGAAGGCCGATGCAGATTGAGAGGCATGAGAGGTCTCAGAGTGCTGACAGGCTGGAGCACAGTAGTTGTATGCAAGGCCAAAGGTGCCTGGGCTGGGGGGAGAGGCTGAAGGAGCCGGGAGGCTGAAGTAGCCTATGGAATAAGACTAAGTTGGGGGGCCTTAGGGGTGTATAAAAAATGCACGGGAGGTAGGTTTTGGATACGGGATGGAAATCATGGGGCGGTGTTCTATTTTGTGTTCAATTTCTTTATGTTTGTAATGCTGACATTTACTATGTGGGACCGGTCCTTACCATAGAACATCATAGAAATTGGGAGACGTGGGCCCTTAAGTCTCACAATTTCTAAGCATAGATTCTGTGGGGTAAGTTGAGAGTCAGCTATTGGAAATGCAAAATACGATATTTCCACAAATGTATATATAATTTTGTTGGGATTAAAACTTATATATTGGTGTAACTGGTAGAGACTGGAGGTCATAAATGGCTTGCTGCTGTCCCAGGGTGTGCATGCCCGGCAGAGGCACAGGTCAATGGGGCTACCTGCCAGTTTCTTCCATCTGACATGTGATCAGAAGGCGTGACTCATAGTTGCCAGTTGACCGCAATGGATGGGGGGAAGGATTAAGGCATGAGAACATGAAGTCTGTAATGCTTGTCTGAGGGTGAGTCGGTAAATTAGGGTTATATGGGTTATGATTTGATGGAAACTCCTTTAAAGGGTTCCATTATGGTGACATTTCTCGGTCACCGGGATGGTGGGGATTTGAAACTGGACCAGTGACTGGAGGAGTTTCTGAGATTGTATATATTGACATATGAAACTGGACCAGTGACTGGAGGTACAAGTTTATTGATGTGGGGGAGCACCCCAAGATTATTGACAGTGAGAGTACCACTAGAAATGTAGGAAGAAATAGTGGGAGTACCACTAGTAATATAAGAGGAAAATGTGGGGATACCACAGGAAACATGGAGCTTGCTGAGGTGTTATATATGGGGATGTGAAACTGTGGAGCAGTTTCTGAGTTGACCAGGAACTGAAGGAGTTTCTGAGGTTATATATGGGGATGTAAAACTGTGGAGCAGTTTCTGAGTTGGCCAGGAACTGGAGGAGTTTCTGAGGTTATATATGGGGATGTGAAACTGTGGATCAGTTTCTGAGTTGACCAGGAACTGGAGGAATTTCTGAGGTTGACAATGGGGTTAGAAACTGAAGGGGTTTCAGAGGTTGTAAATATGAACATGAAACTGAGTGGGTTTTTGGAAATGACCTGGAACTGGAGGTGTTTCCAAGGTTGTAAATGGGAAATGGAACTAGGGGAGTTCCAGTGGATGGAAATTGGTAATATGGTACTGGGGAAAAACCTGTGGATTGATGCATGGCTTGGCGAGTTTATAATTTAATGTAGGATACGATAGGTCCCGTGACACGAGGTAGGGACATTATCTCTGTAAGTAAGTATGCTGTATAAGTGGTACCTTGATGACTGTTGGTATAATTTAAATAGTAAGTAATATAACATAGTACATTTAATTTGCATTGTTCGATGCTGATAGTGGTGCTTGCATGTACATATTATAGTGGGTAGCCTATGAATTAAATGTTGAACTGGGCAAGTCCGTGAGTTGACATAGAGCTGGAGGGGCCTATGAGTTAACACAGGGCTGGTGAAGCCCGCGAGTGAATACAGGGCTGGTGGAGCCCGTGAGTTAATACAGGGCATGGTAGGGCCCGTGAAAATAGTGTGAATTGAATAGTGAGAATAGAATAGAGTGAGTATAGTGAGTATAGTGGGAATAGTGAGGATAGTGAGAGGATTATCCCTGCAAGAGAACCCACCATGTAAGTGTCACGGTAATGATTGCTGTTTAGTTAATTATTATATGCATAAGGGGTTACCTTAATTTGTCGTATTGTATGCTGATCGTGCTGCATGGACGTACATGTTGTTGCATGCCATGTAATAAATGCTGATATGAGTGGCACAATGGTATAATATATATATATATAGTAATACTATTTACAATATAGAATATAGTGATGATTATTATATTTTCTCTTGAAGTATAATGTGATGTAATTTGATGATTG
>JAAELB010000344.1 GCA_024227155.1 Desulfobulbaceae bacterium | reverse complement strand
TAAGCAGTTTGGACAGATAAAACTTATTGCCATGACATCCCTTGGGAAGAAAGGTGATGTTAAAAAAGTAAAAAGCGTAGGATTTAATGCATACTTAACCAAGCCAATTAAGAAAAAAGATTTACTCAACAGCTTAAAGATAGTTCTTTTTAATGAAACTATTGAAAAGAAGAGGGTAATTACTCGTCATTCCATACGTGACATGGAAAAAAACAATATAAATATTCTTGTTGCAGAAGATAATAAAACCAATCAAATGGTTGCTAAAATGATGCTTAAAAAAATGGGCTTCACAGCTGACATAGCTGAAAATGGGATGGATGCAGTTAATGCAATTAAGAAAACTAAATATGATCTTGTATTTATGGATGTCCAGATGCCCAAGATGGATGGATTCTCAGCAACTCAACAGATAAGGAAGATGGAAACAAAGAATGCTAATCAAATAAAATTACCAATTGTTGCAATGACTGCAAATGTTATGGGAAAAGACAGAGAAGATTGCCTTAATGCTGGTATGGATGATTACCT
>JAAELB010000343.1 GCA_024227155.1 Desulfobulbaceae bacterium | reverse complement strand
TTGCAAGCTATTCACAATAGTATGCAATTCCTCTACTGATCTTTCTAGAGATTTAGAGGTCATCAGCTGACTATTTGATAACCTTGTCTCGACAAAGGTCTGTCCATATACAGGTGCACCTGGTGCCCTATAATCATAATGGACATTTCCCTGATGCATGGTTTGTCTCAACTCTTGTTGAGGAGAATACTGTTCTTCTATGTCATCGGGATTACCCTTAAGGATGTTACATGGCTGACCTCCAGGCTGCAAAGCATAAGGAGCTTCCAGTCTGGGTGACACTACATCCTTAGGCCCTATTTGCCTGCACAGGTCTTCCTGAACAGAAAAGGGGCCTGTCTTTATAGTTGTCTCACTTGGTCTCCCACTCTCATACACCTGGAATCGGTTTGGATTTCCCTGGTAGTATGATGGTGACTTCACTTTTAAGGAGGTTTCACCCCCCTGTTTTGTAAGAATACCCGGAGAAGATGGAATTGTTTTACCAACATTTCCACTTATTTGTTTATGAATAGGGCAAATCTTATCCACTGGATA
>JAAELB010000342.1 GCA_024227155.1 Desulfobulbaceae bacterium | reverse complement strand
CCGTCCTAGAGCTGCTACCTCATGATCGGTCTTAATTAATGTCATTGGCATATGACAGACCAGAGAAATTCACGCAGTCTTCCGGACGGGACGTTCTTTACTCAGGGCTTGATTAAAAAAATGTCTTGAATGTCTCCTCTAATTTTGTGTTGTTTTAAAAAGGGAAAATCATTTTTTTCCCTTTTTACATCTACCGTTTGTACATAACGAGCAAACCAGTCAAGGAGAATGTTCCTTCTACCAATATACTCGCCAAGTTCATCTTAAGTTTCATAGTCAGTATAACCTGTTACTTATGGTTTCTGGGGAACATTGTCCTTGACTGGTGCAAAAGTACTGCTAGTTTCCTCCCCACTGCCACCACAGCTTTACGTCTTGCATTTTTCCCGCCCCGTGATGCCAGGCGCAAACCAAAGCGTTGCAGATTACAGTCTTCACCGAATGGGCCAAGGATATATTGCGCCGAATTTATCAACAACTTTCGCAAGAACGGACTACCGGCCTTGGTTATCCGAAGCTGTTAATGGACCGACCCCTTTTACCTGCCATAACAACTCTGTCTCAGGATACCTCTCACTGCTGATGCGATCGATCTCTTTATCCAAATCTTTGATTTGAACGTTTATTTGTGGGAGATAACCTTTTTATGAAAACACTCTGTATTACAGCTTGGTAACCGTTCGCCAAAAGATTTTACAGTGCCACGAACATGATTAATCTGACTGGAGCGAGTTCTCACCAGTAAATCTCTTGAGTGCAATAGTGCAAGATCCGCTTG
>JAAELB010000341.1 GCA_024227155.1 Desulfobulbaceae bacterium | reverse complement strand
CGGCAGAGTAAACGATTATTATGAAGCCGTGTTTGCGGAAATGGTCACGGATAGATGTTTATCTCTTCAAGCAGTCTACGCTGACAGCAAGCCATGGTATGAGATAGACACAATTGCGGATCTGGCAAAAGCTGAGAAACTATTTTCGGCAGACAGATATGAAACAACGATTCCTTACAGTATCACGCCAGATATCCCCGGGATTTCAGGACACTTTTTTCAACAATCGAGGGGCAGGAAGAGGAAAAAGGCAGTTATTTCACTTTCCGGTTTAAGGTTGCTCTCTCAGCCCGATTCATTAATAACTATTAAACTGACTTATGGATCAAAAATTAATATTCTAGATAAAGTAACAGGGCTGAAAGATAGTCCGGCAGGAACCAAGCATGACGCAATATAATAATGAAACTCAAACCCAAAAATACGAATTCATATCCGGGCAGCATGGTGGTTACTATCGGCATGATTTTATTGACCACGCTTATCTTTATAATCTCTATTTCCCACCAGAAGCTGTTTTTACCAGGTTTAAAGATCAAATCCATGACATTGTCCTGAACTACCCGGTTGCACAGGATGCTCTGGCCGGTCTTATCGGCAGCCTGGTCCACCACCCCCCCGAAAGAATTGTGGTGGGAAACGGCGCTGCCGAACTTATAAAAATTGTTTCCAGCCACATAGCCCGCAAGCTGATTGTTCCGGTGCCTTCTTTTAATGAATACGCGAATGCAGCGCCGACAGGACGGGCTGTTGAATATGCGCTTGAATTTCCATCCTTCCATCTGGATGTGAACAAGTTTGCAGCTGAAGCAATCAGGGTTGAAGCAGATGTGGCAGTTGTGGTGACACCTAATAATCCGACCTCGATGGTGGTTCCCAAATCCGATCTCGTGCGTCTTGCACAAAAACTTGCAAATCATGATTGCATGCTGATTGTTGATGAATCCTTTATTGATTTTGTTCATGACCCGGAGCAGGCAACCCTTGAGAATGAGATCGAACATTGCCCCAACATTGCAATCTTTAAAAGCATGAGTAAAGCCTATGGTATCTGTGGTCTCAGGATCGGCTATATGCTTACCGCAAATTCCGTATTTGCCGAAGCTGTGCGCAATGGCGTGCATATCTGGAATATTAACGGATTTGCCGAAGAATTTCTGAGGCTTTTACCCGATTACCGACAGGAGTTTATTGACAGTTGCAAACAGGTACGTAAGGACAGGGACAAGATGTATGAAAACCTTAGTGTCGTAAAAGGGCTGACTGTTTACAAACCTGATGCAAATTTTGTTTTCTGCCGTCTCCCCGATCATGCCCATAGCGCTCCTGAAGTCACGCAAAGATTGTTCATTGAACATAACATGTACATAAAACACTGTCAGGGCAAAACCCTCCCGGATTCCGACCGTTATATTCGCATTGCCAGCCGTACCCAAACAGAAAACCGTAAATTGGTTGCGGCATTGGTGGATATCATTGACTCGAAAAAAGCAGAGATCTCTTAATGAACGATTCTCAATATCAACAATCACATCAGACGAAGATGCTCACTTTTGCAAGAGATCTTCCGAATATCTGTTCGCTTGCAGGGCTTTTTTGTGCCCTCCTGGGTATATACTACGCTATTTTGGGCAACTTTCCGGCTGCGGTAATCGGAATGATCTGGGCTGTTTTTTTTGACTGGGGTGATGGAATCATTGCCCGTCGTATGCAGGGTAGAACCGATGATTACAGGGCTTTCGGGGGGCAGCTTGACTCGTTGATAGATATTGTGAGTTTTGGAATTTGTCCTGCCGTTCTTCTTTTAAGCTATGGAAAATTCAGTCCCTGGTTTTTGCCCGGAGCATTCGTGATTGTCGCCACAGCTGCCATACGGCTGAGTTATTTCAATGTTTTCGGCCTTGTAGATGATTCGACTTACATGGGGTTGGCACTTGACAACAATGTCATCATTCTTGCTTTTGTCTTTCTGTTCGAGGGTTTTTTCAGCCATGCGGTTTTCTCAGTCATTATATATACAATGTTTATGGTTTTTTCCGCCTTTAATTTAGCGCCTGTCAGAACGCCGAAATTTGCCGGCCGGTGGTTTTATGTTCTCATGGTTTACACCTTGGGATTGACAGCTTTCTACGGCTCGATACTGTGGAGCAGGGTTTAACAAAATTATAATTCAGCTCTTTTCAATCCAGTAACCAGTATACATGGATGACTATCTTCCATTCAGGAAATGCATCTCAAACAATGACAAAGAGTTAATTATTGATAAACTCGTAAAAAGTCCAAATTCGTAATGCCGGACTTGATCCGGCATCCAGAACATACTGAAAATACTGGATTCCCGCCTTCGCGGGAATGACAAAAAAGCAACAATCCGACTTTTTGCGAAACCATCAATTATTTACGGAGCAGATAATTTTTCACAGCGGCGTAGCATGGATTTCGTTCCTCAACCCGACCTACGGGCTATATATTTCCTTATACCTGGGTCCTCGCTTAACGCAAATACACCTGATGGCTTTATAACCAGTTAAGATCGTGACTCAATGGTGGTTCTTCTCGATCGTATTTTGGAGTAACCTCTATGTAAACCACAATAGGAATTTCACCATCATTGGAAATGTGGGTAGCCACATCAAGAGATAAATTGCCATCCCTTTCGATTCTTTCCTTTATATCGGCAGCTAAATCTAATCGTTTTTTTCCGAAACGCCACAGTAGCGCTTTCTTGATTCGAGATCGCATCTCTGTTTCCCTCCAGGCTTCTTGAAAGACTTCGCCTAAAGTGTTCTTTATGACCCAATAAGAACATGCTGCAACCAAAGCGCCAAGAACAATGCTGCCAGAGGACGCATACTCAAAATATAGTAGTCTCCCACGCATATCATCAAGTCTTAGTTGCATTGCATCCATCAGGTAGCTAGGAATCTGGGGCCAACTTTCTTGTTTAGGCATGCCTTCTGGCCTGGGCGTACCTGGGTCACTTGAAAGGATATGTTCGCCTAACATCATGGTTGGTAGTAGATCTAATGAATTGAGATCTGCTCTTTCTGAGGATAAAATCGCATCCTCTATGTGTGCTAAACAGGATCGAAATTCACCGGATGGGATGGAACCATTTGGGTGGTTAAATGTCAGCTTGATTTTGAATTGAGCTTCTTTTGACATGTCTGAACTCCTCCTCAGTTCACATAACGTTGGAACTGTGGGGCCGGGAACTTAACAGCTTCTACCTGTGCATAAGCTGATAAGTTAATAATGGGAAAACTTTTCAAAAAAAAGCCGGCTTTCCCGGTCCCACACAAGTGACTGGTTATACACTCTCCCATTCTTTGGTAATCTGGTTATAAACATCATCTGCTTTGTCATCCGTATCATTACATGAGAAATAGACTATTGATAAAGCATTATATAAACCTTTAAATTTAGAAATTTGCATCAGATAGTCGATTGCTCTTTCGACTGAAATTTCTCTGCCTTCAATTATTGACTTCCCTGATTCAATAACCAGATCCTTTATAGGATGAGTGTAATTGCTATCCCACTCATAAAGCATTTTTAACTGATTTTCTACCGACACCTCTTTTGGGGCACGACAAATTTCATGTAAAACCATAAATGATGCGTTATCAGAAATTTGAGCACCTTTAATAATCAATGCTTTCCATTTCTCTTTATCATAATACGGAAATGAGCCATCTATGCTTTCAATAAATTGAATTTCATTCATAAGTATTTGTGTATAACGACCGGGGTGACCGGCAAGATTGACTCCGTGGTTATCGAGTCGCGGAGCGACTCGGTGACTGCGGTGTCGACCGGGAACCGGTCACCCCGGTCGTTGATCAAGGCGCGGAGCG
>JAAELB010000340.1 GCA_024227155.1 Desulfobulbaceae bacterium | reverse complement strand
CCCCGCCCTTTTCCATCATTGCATGGGCGGCATTTGTGCATAAATTTATAACCACCTGATGAATCTGGGTTGCATCCGCAAAAATGAAAAGATTATCTTTGGTTATCGTCTCTATAATTTGAATGGTTGACGGAATGGATGATCTTAAAAGTTTCACCACCTCTCTTATGAGTTGGCCTAAATTCTGGGGTACCTGATGCAACTCTGTTTTTCGACTGAAGCTCAGGAGCTGTCTTACCACCTCCTTTGCCCTATGGCCGGCGGTTTTAATCTCCTGGAGACTGTCATGGGCAGGGTTCCATTCCGGTGTATCATCCAGAGCAAGCTCGGTGTTACCCAGCATAATACTCAACATATTATTAAAATCATGGGCAATACCTCCGGCCAGTGTGCCGATGGCTTCCATCTTATGGGACTGGCGAAGCTGTTGCTCAAGTTTTTGTTTTTCAGCTTCTGCATTCTTTCTTTTGGTGGTATCAATACAATTTAAAACCACATGGGTCAATTCGCCTTTTGGATTCAGAACCGGAAACATCGTGGCTTCAATACTAACGTATTTTGACCCTTTTAAATCCATTGTAGAAATCTGATTGCCGTCCCAGTCACAGGTGAAGCTGACGGAATTTCCCTTTTCATATACCGATCGAATAAGGGGGAGCAATCCCTGCTGGTCCACCATAGGATCTTTCAGGATATTATACTTCCCCAGCAGTTGATCATCCGTGAGATTCAAAATTTTTCGACCTGTGCGGACCATGAAGTTGTCCTATCTCGAATGAGTATCGTATAAATGCTCTGGACATTCTTAACAATCTATGCCATGTTTCGGTGGATTATTGTTTTAAACATCGAAACGGAGGCTATGCAAAATGGGCAAATACAAAATCAATGTAACGGTGGACCTTGTCGAATGTGATGCTGAAACAGACGATAGCCTTATGGAATTGGAAGACGGAAGTTATCAGTTAACAATCAACGAAAATGCAGGT
Organism: Desulfobulbaceae bacterium; assembly: GCA_024227155.1. Lineage (GTDB taxonomy): Bacteria > Desulfobacterota > Desulfobulbia > Desulfobulbales > Desulfocapsaceae > Desulforhopalus_A. Next base: position 1,528 of record JAAELB010000340.1, on the reverse strand, counting down.
GAAAGCATAGACGACTGTGAGGCTGCAGTTCTTAAAACCGCTTTTCCTGCAATCAGAAAGGCATTAGCCCGTCACTTGGAAAGTGTATCAAAAAAAAATCCTAAATCAGGCAAAAGCTGAGCAGTTCGAGGTAAACAAACAACCATACCTTGTAGACGGCGCGGTGGGCCGGTTTGAATTCGTGACCCATTGTGCCTTTGACAACAATGGTGTTTTGTTGGACAGTAGCCAGTTGGTATTCACTCCATTAAAACCGAAGCAGTTTTATCTGACCATGGGTTTTAAGGAACTGGCCATGATCATGGGGGATACGCAAGAGTCGTTTCGGAAAACATCAAAGCTGATCAACCATGTCCGCTACCAGCAGAAAAATGGCACACCATTTCGCACTCTGCATGATCAGACCCAAAAAGAAGGGGCTGAATTAATTGATCATTTACAGCAGAAAGCGGATGACTTGAACCATGGCAATTTTAACGCTGATGGTGTTTGCATCAACCCAGAGATTCCCCGGGGTGGCGACCCAATATCAATGCCCATGGAAGAAATCCAGCAGGCCCTCTCGGAATCATCCTTCAATTATAATTCTGCGGAGCCTCTGGGTAATCCAGTAATTTATGAAGATCCGAGTCAAACGGTAAATATAAGCATTGATGACGTAACACCCAAAAGACAAAAGAGTAATCGAGAAAGTCCAAAAGTCATTGAACACAAACGCAAATACGTGCATGATACTGTAACTCATCTTGAACATGGAGGAAAAAAATACGTATTAACCGGTGATTGCACCAAAACCTGCATATGGTTGCTTACTGCTTTTCTCTCATATAATTCTTTATTCGGTAATCGCTTGCAGATCTTCACCGACGGTCATAGAGCACTAAATGCTGCAATTTTAAGGCACTTTGAATGGTATGAGAATATGCAGATTATTCTCGATTGGTTCCATTTGCACAAGAAGTTCAAAGAGCAACTGAGCATGGCAATGAAAGGGAGGATTCTCCGCAATGAAGCCCTTGAAGAGATTATGCCGTTGTTGTGGCATGGTCTTACAAATGAAGCGATATCATATCTTAAAAAGATTCCATCTAATGAAATCAAAAGTCCCGAACATATCCAGAAATTGGTCGACTATTTGAATCGCAACAAATCCTACATTCCAAATTATGATTTGCGTAAAAGACTGAATCTTCGAAATTCAAGCAATGTAGGAGAAAAGATGAACGACCTTGCCGTTTCGAATCGCCAAAAAAAGAACGGAATGAGCTGGGTAAAAAAGGGTTCTCTCAACTTGGCTACAATAACGACTTTGAAAATTAACGATGAATATGAAAACTGGTTTCGACACAAAGAAGTCAATTTTAGACTAGCTGCTTAATAATTTTGAGGAATTATGGTCCGCACAGGTCGAAAACTTTTAAAGTATTGAAAGCATTTTTAGCCACAACCAGTTCTCCGATAAGATTGCCTAAATCTTCTATTCGGTCCATCCTTATGGGCAAAAAAGTGTTTTCTGATTCAGTTTTAT
>JAAELB010000339.1 GCA_024227155.1 Desulfobulbaceae bacterium | reverse complement strand
GTGCGGCGGTGGCTGGGCTGGTTGGGTGCGGGTTGTTAGATATGAAGATTGCAGGTGAACTGTTTACTTCCATTCCTCTGCCAAGGATTCTTGATTAACACTTTATCGTTTCATAGACACTCTGGCACTGATTCTATTCCCCTATCACACCCATCTTCACATGCATATAATTCTATGTATGTTCCTGTGTACATTGATCCACAATATGACTGACAATTCGCTAATAATGTTGTCTTCATTGATGCTGACACACATGACGTTGGTGGTATATATTCTCCAATTATTTCTGTTCCATCGACCCACGCCACACTTCCTGTTGTTAGATTATCCACACTTGCATTTCCACTACTTGTATCGACAACATTGCTGTTTCCCGCTACCCCAAATATGGTCATCCCTGATTTAATATTGGAAGATGCAAGATTTGAGTCCCCCGCTACAGTTCCAGAACCGTTATGATAGCCTTCAGGAATAGTCTGAACACTAGCTGACGGAGTGATTGTCTCTGCTCCTTGGTTCACACCATCGCCCCCGCTATACCAGTTCCTGCTTCGCTGGAAAAAGTGGTTCCCGCCAACACGTCTGATGCTTCGGCATCTCCTGTACACTTAGAATTAGAATTGGGCATCAAGATAATCACGGGGCGACAGTCGGTGCCGCCAGCTGGAGACTCATCCGCTGCAATAACAACATTTGCACCCATTACGACAATGGTCAGCGTTATAGAAAGGGTAAATTTTAGATTTTCCATGAAGTAACCTGAGAAATAATAATTGAAAATAATTCTGCTAGTGGTAGACATATATCTCAGGCAATATGCAGAACTAATATTATCGCCGAATTGCCTTGTTAAAATGCAGTTCGGCAACCTATTAGATTCGTGACTTTGAGCAGTGCATTACGATGGTTATATATTGAATGGTAACTGATAGTCAATAAACATTGTGGTGCATCTGGCGTTTAGGGCATAAAAGAGATGTTTTGTGCAAATCTTAACCGGCGAGGAGACTGCTCTGACTTAACCTTTTTCCTGTATCTCTTCAGTTTTGTATCAGAAAATTACTTGCCCCTGTCAAACGGTAGGTTTACAGGAATAATGTAAATTTACAGAATTGCTTAAATGGTTAACATTGCCAATACTAGCCTCTGCCATTGTGATATCATGCATCTCTGTAACCTCTCAGGAAAACCTTCAGTGTGGTCAAAAGAAATTTTATTCTGAAAGTCCTTTTAATATAACTGGTGAGACAATTCAAGGCAGTGACCGTTTAATTCAAATCACAACATCATTATGTTCGCTAGGTTTATCTTAAAATAATGGATATCATCTAAAAAACATTCGAGTTCACAAGTATATATTGAAAGGTCAACCATTGTTTCCAAACAGCTCTTAATTTAACGACAAATAACCTAAGATGACATCTATCATGTGCTCACGTCTCGTTTCCAGATGTTCATCAGTTGAAAGGTCTATGTCAAAAATCACAGATAACGTATGCTGACTCGATAAGTAGAAGTATCCCAGCCCTACAATTGAAATATATAATTCAATAGGATTTATTCCAGGTTTGAAAATGGCTTCACTTGCTCCTTTTTGTAATAAATGTCCAAGATTATCTATAAGGGGATTATACATTTCTTGAATTTTTTTTGATTTTTTTAAATGTTTTGCAAAATATAGATTTTCTGTATTCACAAGAGATAAGAATTCAGGATGATCAATAAAGTATTGAAAAGTAAATCGAACAAGTTCCTTTACACCTTCAACTGAACTCAAGTCTCTGATTATAATCTTTTTATGATAGGCTCTTAGCTTCGCATAGGCCTCTTCCAGTACTTCAACAAACAAGTTCTCTTTGCTTGAAAAATGATAGTATAAGAGGTTTTTACTGATACCAGATTTTTTTACTATATTATCCACCCTTGCGCCGGCATAACTGTTGTCCGCGAATTCAGTTGTAGCAATTTCGATTATTTTAGCACGAGTTAGCGCAGCGTTTCTCTTTGTTGTCTTTTGAGATTTTTCCTTTTGCATACTAAGCCCTTCCTTAGTGAATTTTTAGCAAGCATCGAACAGACTGTGCCAAATATTAGTTCATATAGCTGAGTGTGTGGCCATAAAAAAATAAATTTTTTGTTCAAGAAAACATAAGGCAGATCAGTCCTTCTGCCCATTTTATGACTAACCTGTTAGTTAAGAATGTTCATCTGTGAATTATAATCAATATTTACAGTAAAGTAACATGTTTGTTTAGTCGTTGTATTATTTCTTATTGACAAAAAAAATACATACTGCTAGCTTAATTGTACTAACTAGTTAGTTGTTGGCGCCAAGTGCATCAACTCAGAAGTCGTTACGTTGGGTATCATCCACCGAGTCAAATCGGAGGATGAGGTTAGTATGATATTGAGAGCCAGTAATGCATTCTTGGGATTGAAATATCGTGAATTTTTAAACTCTGTTATTCTGTACTTAACAATCTGGTGGCGGATCAATTGTCCTATTTTTGATGCTGTACAAACCTTCCTTTTGTAGCAGCCAACCTTTGTTTGGATCGGGATGACTAAGCATCAAATTACCCTCATGTTTTTAGAAATAGATTAGAAACATGAATCATTGTGTGATTTTGAGATCCATTAGGTCATAATTAAATTCTTGCAAATATCACATCATTTAGAATGAGTTTATATAAAAAGGAGGACTTAACGTAAATTTATACCAAAGGTGGTAAACGGAATTTCTATAAAAAATGGTAGTTTTATTTTTCTTTAAAAAAAGGAGAAGGTCATTATGAAATTGTTCAAGAAAAAATTCATTTTTTTGGTCGTAATGTACATCACAACTATTCTTTTCTTTTGTAGTAGTTTCGCTACTGCACAAGCCGGAGACAAACCTATCATTTGGACCTTTGCTGCCAGCTCAGGAGCTGCTGCCAATATTTGGGGTTTTCACCCCTATCCCCGTTTTCAAAAGTTGATTGAAGAGGCCACACACGGCCGTCTTATTATTGATACTAAGGTGGATTTGTTTCCATTCAAAGGCACTATTCAGGGGGTCATGAAAGGCGGAGCTGATATGGGTTTTCAAAGAATTCCATTTGTCAGCGGTACGTTTCCCTTGTGGGACTTTGCTTCACTTCCTTTTTTCTTTAAAAATGTTTACGAATATGAAGCTGCTATCAATGATCCAGCCATGACTAAAATTCTGGACGAGACATATGCAGAGAAAGGGCTGATTCGGTTGTTTGAATCTCCATCTACTCCCCTGGATGCAATATTTGGAAATAAGGCCATTGAAAAGGTAGAAGACTTTAAAGGATTAAAGGTCCGTTCCTCAGGTCTTTTGGCTACTTTTACCTTGAAATTGCTAGGTGCCAGCCCTCTCACCATGTCTGCTATGGAAATTTCTGAGGCCTTAAAACGTGGTACAGTTGATGCTGTATGTACTGCTCCTGGTTACGGCATGGGTGCTGGTATGACAGATGTAACAAAACATCTGAGTTCCTGGCCAATTCAATCCGGTTATGGTGGTGTTGTGGTTGTTAATATGAAAACTTGGAAAGCATTGCCTCAGGATCTTCAAGAGATAGTGAAAAAAGTCAGTCGCCAAATGCAAGGTGAAGTTTTCTTCGCATCTGATTCGGAATATCGTGTGGCAAAAACGGGTATCCGTGCTGCAGGCTTGTCTATTACTGTACCTGATAAGCCGGAAATCGAAAAGGCCAGACAGCTTGCAAAACCTGCTATTGACAAGTGGTTGAAAATAGCAGGACCTAGAGGGCCTGAAGTTCTGGCAATTGCAGCCAAATACGCCAGTGGCGCTAAAATCATGCTTGCCAAATAGAACACCATTTTACAAAGTGTGTAGAATTTGGAATAGTCCTTAAATTGAATAGTTAAGCAAAATTGTGAACCCGGTGAGTAATTCGGGATAGATGAACTTTCGATGAGATTGGGTTCAAATAAACCGGGACCTGGATAAATACATCGGAAACAGATCAGCATAATTTTAGAAGACCCGTTGGTCAGCTAAGTTGAGTCAACCTGTTTATCTACCGGGCTAATAAGAAGGTTACCATGAAAACACTTAAAAAATTCATTGTAATTACCGAGAGACTAAGTGGTGTTTTGGGGAGCATCGCAAGTTGTCTGGTTGCTATTATGATAACATTGGTTGGCGTAGAAGTTTTTATGCGCTACGTTTTTGACAACCCACCACTGCTAGCTGACGAATTTGCTGCATATTTACTTGTGGCTGTTTCATTCTTCGGTATTTCCCAGGCTTTTTTAGAAGGCAGTCATGTCAAAATCACTTTTTTGTCTGACAAACTTTCCATTGAAAAAGCACGCTGGTTACGATTGTTTATTCTTGTTTTTAGTGAAATATTCCTAATTATCATGGTGTATTCTAACTATGAATATCTATCTTTTTCCATGATGATCGACGAGAGGTCATCTTCCTGGGTACATTTCCCCCTCAAATACTCCCAGTCTACTATTTTGATAGGATTTACTTTATTTGCCATCGTTCTTTTGGGACACATTGCAAAACTGACTCTAGAGATCAGAAATCAAGATCAATCAACAATATAGTTGTTGGAATTATCAGATACGCGGAAAGGATATAATATGAGTACCACACTAATTGTATTGTTAATCGTTATTATCATGTTTGGCTTCATGATAGCGGGTATGGAAATCGCTATCGCAATGGGAATGACTTCAGCATTTGCACTCATATTTGTAGTCGACAAACCAATTGATCAACTTGCATCAGCTGCATTTGAAGTCATGAATTCATTTACACTTACAGCTGTTCCTCTGTTTGTTTTCATGGGGGCTATTTTTTTCAACACAGGAGTGGTTAAATCATTATTTACAGCGATTGATAAACTTGTAAGCGGACTTCCTGGAGGGATAGGACACTCTGTGATCGCGGCCAATGCAGTTTTTGGCGCAATGTCAGGATCAAGTGTTGCTGCCACTGCTCTGTTTGGAAAAACCTGTTATCCAAACATGAAAGAACTAGGCTATATGGATGATCTTTCTTTAGGAACTTTAGTGGCAGGTGGTACTTTGGCTGTTCTTGTTCCCCCCAGCTTAATTTTGATTATCTATGGAGGGTGGGAAAATGTTTCGGTGGCACGGTTATTTGCAGCCGGAATGATTCCCGGATTCATGCTAACCTGCCTTTTCATGCTCACTATTATCATTCGTGTAAAACTCAATCCTTCACTGGCACCTAAATCTATCAATTACTCTTTAAAGGAACGTCTGGCATCACTCAAGGATATTTTCCCCTACCTCATTTTAATTTTTATAATTTTAGGGGCAATTTTTGGTGGAGCAATGACCCCTACTGAGGCAGCAGCAGCGGGAGCAATCTTAAGTGTTGTGCTGGCTGTGATCTATAGGCAAATGACTTTCAAAGCATTTGTTGACAGCCTTAAAACAGCAGTGAACATAACCGCTATGGTGGCCTTTCTTCTCATCAGTGCACGGGTTTTGGGCCAAGTCTTTCAATATACAGGACTCATTGATATGGCGTCAGGCATCTTTTTGAGTTTACCTGGTGGAAAATATACAACCATAACTGTGATTTTTTTGATGTATATTATTTTAGGATTCTTTTTTGATTCCCTTTCTATGATGGTTTTAACCCTGCCTTTTATATCACCGGTTGTAGGTGAGCTCGGTTTTAGCCCCATCTGGTTTGGTGTTGTGTATGTTGTGGTTGCAGAGATTGGTTTGTTGACCCCCCCATTTGGATTAAACCTTTTTGTTCTTCAAGGTGTCACGGGAAAAAGTATTTCAGCCATTGTCCGTAGTACGCTTCCATTTTTTATCCCGTTATTTCTTATGATTTTTCTATTAACCATTTTCCCCCAACTTGCCCTCTGGCTTCCCGGGGTCATGTACTAACGAATAAATGAATCACCGCAGTTAGTGAATCAATAATGAGTTTAAGATTTGAAAAACAAATCATACCAAAAAATACAGCGACATCCGATGAGTAAAGATGCCTTGATCTAAAAACTTGTTATTGCATAGCGAAGCCTTGCAGAAACATCACCTAAGATAAGCCAGACCAGACCGAAACATAGACAAAAACCAGCGGGTTGTTGCGATCTTGTGCCAAGCGAACTAAGGGCCGCCTGAGTTTAAAATTGATGTCACAATTGTAGACCAACATCAATTACTCAGAGCCACCGGTCATGATTCGTTGCCGCAGGTTAAGTCCGATAAGCTCTCAGCAGAGGAATAGATAATATGACTACATTTTGGGTAAATGAACAGAAACAGATTGTCGAAAGCGATCAATTAGATGTACGCCTTTTGGATTACCTGAGGGATGGCCTTGATTTAACGGGAACGAAATGTGGATGTGACGATAGTACCTGTGGTGGCTGTACTGTTGTTATAGAAGGAAAGGCTGTAAGGTCGTGCCGTGTCAAGCTTACACAACTCGCTGACAAAAAAATCACCACCATCGAAGGCCTGGCCGCAAAAGAACATTTACACCCTGTTCAGGCCGCTTTTGTGGAATGTGGTGCGATCCAATGCGGTTTTTGTACCCCTGCTTTGATTATGGCCGTTTATGCCCTGCTTGAGAAAAACCACAATCCGTCTGAGGCAGAAATTTTTAATGCATTAAAAATAAATTTATGCCGTTGCGGCACGTATAGTCGGGTTCTTGAAGCGACCAAAAGAGCTGCAGCAGTATTAAGGGGCGAAAAATTACAACCTTTCATTCCTGAGAGCAAATATGAGAAAAATGAAATAGTGGGAAGATCCTCACGAAGAATTGACGTAATAGAGAAAGCAAAAGGTGAAACAAAATTTCATGCCGATTTGAATTTCAGTGAAATGCTACATGGAAAGATTGTATGGGGTGAGTTTCCCCACGCAGAAATCGTTTCAATCGATATTGAAGAAGCCAGGAATATGCCTGGTGTCCGACTGGTTCTTACCGCAGAAGACATCCCGGGTGTGAATGTATTCGGTATCGAGACGAAAGATCAGCCGATCTTGGCCGAAAGAAAGATCAGATTTATCGGAGAACCGGTGGTTGCTGTCTTTGCCGAAGATCTTGTAACCGCTGAAAGGGCTGCCAATGCTGTAAAGGTCGTTTATAAAGAATTACCAGCGGTATTTTCTCCAGAGGAGGCGCTGGCACCAAATGCTCCCAAAGTGCATGAAAATGGTAATGCTCTTGGTAATATTTCTGTCGAGCGGGGTGACCTGGATGCGGCGTTCGAGAGTGCAGAAATTGTCATAGAGGAGTCATTTTTTACTCCTCCTATTGAGCATGGGTATCTTGAGCCAGAGGGTGCCGTAGCAATACCGGGTGAGGGCGACAGCAAGGTTATCATTTACAATGGAACCCAGAATCCTTTTGTCGATCTTGGTCAATTGGCACCTATTCTTGCGCTGAGTCCTGAAGAGGTTGTCGTCCGTCATTTGCCTATAGGTGGTGCTTTTGGTGGGAAATGTGATTTGTGTATTACGGTTCCCCTTACTGCACTGGCAACTCTTATTACTGGCTGTCCGACTAAACTTGTCCTCAGCCGGAAGGAATCAATTCGTAGTTCTACAAAACGGCACGGCTTCGATATGAAATATAGATTAGCCGCCAATAAAGATGGTGAGCTGTTAGGCATGGATGTTAAATTTGTTACCGATGCGGGCGCCTATTCACCGTGGAGTGAAAAGGTAATGATGTTGAGTGCCGCTTTCAGTACAGGACCATATCAAATACCAAATTTGAGTATAAAGGCACAGACTGTATTTACAAATAACCCGGTTGCGGGAGCTATGAGGGGCTATGGTTCTTACCAGACACAATTTGCTGCAGAATCAGCAATGGATATTTTAAGCCGCAAGCTAAAAATCGATCCGATATTGTTGCGAGAAAGGAATGCTTTAGATGTTGGACGAACCACTGCAGTTGGAGAAATTCTAACTGGGGGGATAGCCTACAAAGAAACCCTGGAAGCTCTGAAGCCTGTTGTGAGAGACGATCTTATCCGGTTTAAGGAGAGTGGAGAAAATATCGGAATTGGCGTGGCCAGTGGCTGGCGAAGTGTCGCTGTTGGATCAGGATACGATGAAAATGGTGGGGCAAGGCTTGAGTTACTTGAAAATGGCAAGATTCTGTTAAAAACTGCTTGCACGGAAATGGGGCAAGGGACTAACACAGCCCTTAGTCAAATTGTCTCTCAGGCTGTGGGTGTCATCATCGACGATGTTGATATAGTGGCTGGGGATACCGGAGTTGTTCCAGAGGGCATAGGAGTAAGTGCGCAACGAGGGCTGTATGTGTTTGGGTCTGCAGCCCATGAGGCGAGCAACAAAATGCGAAATCTTCTGATTTCCGAAAGTGCATTGTTACTAGGTAGAAATGAAGCGGATTTAGATTTAATTGACGGCAACATTATCGAAATAGAAGGTCTTAAAAAACTACTGAATTTAAAAGCCCTGGCATCGGCAGTCGATCGCCAATTGACAGTAGAGGAGTATATAGCGCTTCCGAAAACCTATGAATATTTGCCTGATGCGAATGAAGGTTGCTCTATCGATCCTACTGACTATAAGGTCTATCACGCCATAACCTACTGTACGACTGCTGTGGCTGTCGCTGTAAATGAAGAATCGGGACAGGTAGAGGTTAAAAAGGTTTATGTTGCCGTGGATGGGGGGAAAGTGCTTAATCCTGAGGCAGCCCGAACCCAGATTGAGGGAGCTGCAATTATGGGAATGGGGCATGCGTTGACTGAAGAATTTGTCGTTGACCAAGGGTACATAAAGACAGATACTTTGGGTAAATGCCGTATCCCAAGGATTTCTATGACTCCTGGTAAGCTGGAGGTGATTTTTGTCGAAAATCATGAAAATAGCGGACCGTTTGGGTCAAAGGGACTCGCCGAGATCGGGATTTTGTCAATAGCGCCGGCAATTACAAATGCGATTTACGATGCCACCGGCCTACGTGTCAAAACGTTACCTGTTCGAAAACAGTTAAGAAGAACTCAAAAACAGTAAGGGCGTATTGCCAAAAACTATCTTAGGGTTCTTCCGGATGACGCGTACTACAGGGCATTACCTAGCACTACAAGTTCTACGACGAGACAAAGCCGTATAGGGCTCATTATCGGCTGATTTAATCGCCTAAAAACATTTTCCACCTTCCCCTTTTCTCCCCTTGAGAAAGGGAAGGGAGAATAAACTGTTATTTGAAAAAAATATCTGAATCTTGTCATTCAAGTTAACATTGCCAAATCGAAGGTAATGAATTTTGTCACCGACTCAAACGAGAGGTGTTTCCTGTAAATCTTTGTCGGGAATGTCTTGCCATCTGGTTGCGGAGATGTTAGGCGCCTTGCCAGATTCTAACTGAATCTCAACTAAGATTGGTGACTCCGGTTGGGCCATACCGTTTTAAAATCAACTATCTTACATCCAGTTCGCCTGAAATAAATAGAGCAGCATTTCAGTAGCTTTTTTGTCTGAAGTAACGGTAGAGGGACTTTGGGGTTATCAAGAATTATGTTGCGCTATAACGGCATTACTGTAAAAAACGCAGAGGTTATTAAAATCAACCTGAAACCGTATAGCCCAACCTGGGCGATTTGGTACCTTGCCCGGCCCCTCGACAGCAAAATTGACACTGACAAAATGTATCTCGAGGGATACATTTAACTATGGGTTTCGAAATTAGGTAGGGACTAGAATTTAGTAAATGGTTTGACAAGGTTAAGGACAGATCTGTTTAAATTAAGCTTCTTGCTCGTCTTGCCAGAGTGGAAAATGGGAATTTTGGAGATCATAAAAAAGGCATTAACATTGTTAAGGTAGCTCATGAAAACAAAATCATTTGATATAGCAGAGCATCTTGAAACCTTAGAGGATACACAGGAGTTTCTGAAAGAGGTTGATGACACCGGGGATGAAAACGATTACGTCCACGCTCTAAGTATCGCAGCACGGGCTTATGGTATGACCAAAGTGGCTAAAGAAGCTGGGGTAACCAGAGCAAGTCTGTACAAGCTCCTAGCTCCTGGTGGCAACTCTCATTTCAAAACTATAAGCCGAGTAACTAACCCAGACCTCGTAAAGTCTGGCATGTTGCCCTCTTTTTTCAACACGTAACATCAGTGATATAGAGAAAAATTGGACATTTCGATTCGTCATTCCGGCAGGCTTTTAGCCGGAATCCAAGCAATGGTGATGTTTCTGGATCCCGGCTAAAAACCTGCCGGGATGACGTGGTATAAAAGAGTCCATTTTTTGAGACAAAATTAAAGCTCATTTACGATGTCTGTAACCCGACAAGTCGGTAACTTTTTTAGTATCACTGGATAAGTGCCTTGCCGGTAAAAGCAAGCTCTCGATTTCATAAAGAGCTCCTGAGTTTCTTGTTTTTTTACAACAGTAGTTCAGGAGTAAGCCACTAAAGTTTTTGGACTTCGTATGAAAGCTGCTTGATTATGCGGATGTTGGCCCTTTGGGACTGGAAAAATGAGATATCAACTATCGTTTTGCGAGATTGAACACTATCTACCCAGCTCTCTAGAATCTTTGAACATTCTCTCCAAGACCATCATATTTTCTTTGGTTTTAGAATTATGAACGTACATTTTCTCGTATGCTAAATCTGGGTTTTTGCTTTTTATAGCGTAGAGTATTCGTTCATGGTCCTTTGAATCGTGGATATGAGGGCTATGCTCTCCGACAGCTTTCATGAACAGTTTCGTGAATTTCATAAAGCTACGAATTGAAATTGCATAAAATGGATTATTACTTATTTGACCAATGGCATTGTGGAACTTTATATGGTTATCAATCCTATCATCTTCAGACTTTGCATCTCTACACTGCTGAACACAATCATTTAATAATTCAATATCATCAGGTTGTGCTTTAAGCGCTGCTGCTCTTGCTGCCTCTGGTTCTATCAGTAGCCGAGCATTTAATAAATCCCGGATTTGCATCTGTCCCATTAAGACCAGATCACCATAGAGATTATCAATTTCATTTGATTCCAGGATATTTTTTACGAAGGTCCCACCGTTTTTACCGCGACGTGACTCCAGATAACCTTGCGCTTTTAAAATACCAAGACACTCACGAATACACGCTCGGCTGACGGAAAATTTAAGGGCTAGAGTTTCTTCTTTGGGCAGCACATCTCCGGGTAAATATTCCTGGAAGGTGATTTTTTTCTTAATCAGTGCAACTATCTCAGCAGCACGACTAACGACATCCTGAACATTGCCATCTTGATTTGCTGATAACCCCACGACTGACCTCCTGTTACATTGTCTCTCCCTGTTGTTCACAAAGAGATAAAGGCAATTGCATTACAACAATAACAGGTTCCAACACATTAACAAAGGAGCCTGTATTGACTACTATTGCGTAACTCCAGCCCTTATACTGTCGGCGTAAATTCTACTTTCTATGTAGAGTGACAGAGAAGCAACGGCACGGTCACAAACCGGAAACGTCGGAATGCCCTTTGCCAACAACGCATCACGAAAGGGGTCATAAAGCCTTCCACCATCAACGACTGCAATAACCGCTACATCACTCTCATTTACAGTCTCAAAGAGCAGGGGGATAATCCCATTTTCAGCATCCATGGAAAATCCGGGAACCTGGGTTTCCAGCAGCGTGTGCATAGCGGGCGACAACGGATCCAGACCAACAACGATTGCATCCACTGCACCATCCTGGCTCAGTATTCGTACAATTTCTGCATGCGCCTCATCATCTGCTGTCGGATTAATATCAAGTGGATTACTAATGGTGACAAGTTTATCCAGACGTTTACTCTCTAGTATTTTGGCAATTCTGCTTCTCGTTGTCTCTGAATAGCTTGCCAATTGCATCTGGAAGTCATCGGACTGGATAGAGTCCGCCATACCGACAGCCTCAAAACCTGCCCCGCTAAGTGCGGCCAGGCGATTGCCATTGATCTGTTTGTTGTTGATATTTTCCGCGAGCAGAAAGAGATCTTGAAATTCAGTAAAGGATCTGGCCACAATGGCACCGGCCTGGCGGATACAGCTCTCACATACCATATAATCCCCTGCAAGTGAGGCGGTATGCCCACTGGTGGCAGTTTGCCCCTCCGGAGTACGACCGGCCTTATAAAAGAGCACCTCTTTACCCAACAAAACCGCTTCTCGCACCGCTTTCGCAAATTCCAGCCCGTCAAGATCATTAAAACCTTCTGCATAGACTGCAATGACATCAACCTCGTCGGAATCTTTGAAGTACTTAACCATATCGCCAAGGGTAAGATCCGTCTGGTTGCCCATGGAAACCAGATACGCGGGAGCCAGCTCCGGACACTGACTGGAGCGGTGTAGCATAAATGCACCACTTTGGCTGACAAGGGCAGCTCGGTGGGGTTCAACCTCTCTGTTTTTAGGTAGTTTTTCCTCCGGAATAAACCAGGTGTCATATTTACCTGGATGGGAAATAACACCCATACAGTTTGCGCCGAGGAAAACGGGCCCACCACCTTCAGTGGTGTGTACCTCATTTATCCTGGCAATGACCTGTTCGGCTCTCTCCTTGCTCTCCTCATTCTCACCCATGCCGCCGGGAATCAACATGACGCTGTTGGCACAATCAAGCTCGACGATATCATCAACGAGGGCTGGCACATTCTCGGCTCCAATGGCTACGACAAAGAGGTCAAGTTTTACCGGAAGAGACTTAAGATCAGGAACACATTTGATACCATCAATTGCATCCACACCTGGCTTGATTAGGATAACGTCTTCTTTGTTATATCCTTCTGCCAGTACATTATCGAGAATAATACGTCCGAAATTCTTGCGCTTTTCTGAAGCACCTATCAAACCAATGGCTTTAGGGTGGAGCAGGTTATCGATCTTGGCAACAGGCCTCTTGTTATCCAACCGCTCGGGCAATGAGAACTTACACATACCATCAAGAGGAACCATCAGAAAATCTGTGAACGCGTATGGGTTGATCTCCATTTCCTCAATGACAAATTGCGCAGCAGGATTAGCAAGAGAATACCTACGACCCATCTCAATAAAAGAACTGAAACACTCAATAAGCTGCTCGTCTGATACGATACGGCGCTGGCCACGGGTAAGGCCCGCTAGCTTTTTATAGGAAATAGTCTTTCTGAAAAGTTCAAAAAAACGTTCTCCATCAATAAGTTCACACGATGCAGCAACAATGGCCTGACCTTTGCGAAATCTTTTGGCATAGAGTTCAGTATCGGTACCACCAAGCCCCGCACTGATAATCATACCGAATTCACGGGTGTTTCTTAACCCCACAATCAACTCATTGCCAAAGGCTCCCGAATCAGGTGGCATAAACTCCACCATCAGTACCCCCTGCAAGTCTCGGCTGATTGCCGTAATCAGGGCCTCTCCTGTCAAGCCGCGATACTGCTCCGCAACGTTATCAGGATTCGACTGACACCAGCCAGCATAATTTTCGGGAACCTCATAGAGCATTCTTCGGATTGCGGATCGTATTTTATTTGGATCTTTTTCTACAATCCGAACTCCTTGTACTTCTGTTTTATGAATAATCGTCGGAGAAACAATTTTTAAAACTACTTTTTCACCTGGAAGGGCGAGTAACTCTTCTTCCGATGGACGGGCGCCCCGCGGAATGAGGATAGATTTTGGCGGAGTTTCAGCTCCAGAGCGGGCGAGTAGATTATAAACCTCGTATTCAAAGAGGAAGTTACGATCTTCCTGCTGGGCTGTTCGAAAAAGTTCAGTGATTTCTGTGAAATTTATCTGGGTAGTAATCTCTTGATTCATGGCATGATATATAGGTGAAATAGGGCTGTGAGTAGTCACACCCGGTCCTAGGAGCCTGTCCGAGAATGCCCTTTCCCACAACTCTTCGTTATTTACAAAAAACAATGCTCGCAATATCATCTATATGACTGTGCTTGTTTTTCATAAATGCCTCGATTTGAGAAAAATGTCTATTCTCGGACAAGCTCCTAGGAAACCTCTTAATGGTTTTCGATGACCGAGTATTCTCCGACTAAGGAACGTACGCTAAATAATCTGCTTTTTAAATAAAAACTTAGATCAGTTCCTTCCCTGCATTAAACGCAGCATAGTTAGCCGACCAAATTGCAGGTTTGGGGCTTACATTCTTCAGCGCCTGTAGCCACAACTCTTCTGGGAAAT
Organism: Desulfobulbaceae bacterium; assembly: GCA_024227155.1. Classification (GTDB taxonomy): domain Bacteria; phylum Desulfobacterota; class Desulfobulbia; order Desulfobulbales; family Desulfocapsaceae; genus Desulforhopalus_A. The sequence continues at coordinate 66,619 of JAAELB010000339.1, read as the reverse complement.
CACAGAAAGGAGCCAGTCTGCTCAAAGCACCCATCATAACAACGTTTGCACTTCGACCACTTGAGTCTCCGAGGACCAGAGCTTCCGCCAGCACATCTACTTCGACAATTTTATAGCTGGTGAGGACATCCTGTATTTGCTTATCCGTTGGATATTGATCCTCATCTACTCCGTATGGAAAGACCTTGGTATTTGCCATAAGTACAGTTCCACCGGGTTTCAGCATATCAACAAAGCCTTCCCGGAGAATTTCACTTTTCTCCATGGTAACCAGACAATCCGCCGTACCTGGAAGAAGAACCGGCGAGACAACCTTACCACAGCTGAACGTCGAAATTACCGGCCCACCCATCTGGGCCATACCATGGGTTTCACCTTTTACGACATTAGTATCGCCGTATCCTGCAATAAAGGCCATTTGAGTTAGGACCTTACCGAAGAAAAGATTCCCCTGGCCTCCGACTCCTCGAATTGCTACTGCAATTTTTTCCGGCAATGAAAAGCTTGAACGATCAGGCAGCTCAATCCCTTCCGGTGCTTCCGGCAGGTCGGAACGTGTAGCGGAGACGTCCTCTTCTTTCTTTGTGTTCGGAGAGATAGCACCTTTTGCACACATCTGCCCGCAGGCCGCAAGCTGGCTCATACAGCCGCTGCAGTTGTTGTTAAAGTGAGGTGCTCCTTCTTTGTCGAGGAGGATACCAGGACAAATCTGACACATCCCACACTCCACACAGAGCTCACGATCAACCTGCATCTTGGTTCCATGGGCTGCCTTGGGAACCTTTTTAATACAAACTCCGGTGATGACAAGTGTGACAAACCCACCCTCTTCTGCTACAGCAAGGGCCTCTTTAAGGGATTTCTCTACACCTTTTTTGTCATAGCCATCGGCAACAAGTACCTTCGCACCATGGGCAGCAAGAGATGCCTGCAGATCGAAACTATTTTCTTCACCGGCTAAATTCACAGGAGAAGTCGGTCCAGGCTGACCACCTGTCATGGCAGTCCAGTTGTTGTCGAGAATTACCTTCACCCCGGGAACGTTACGAAAAAGCGCGTTTCTAGTGGCATCAAGACCACTGTGGGTCTCTGTACCGTCGCCAAGAAGGCTCAAACATTTGGAAGCCTTGTCCGGATTGGCCAATACATAACCCGAGCGGTTACCTTCTGAGGCACCCATGCAGAGGTTGCTGTCATTGGCATCCATAAAAAAGAGCAAGGTATTACAACCGATATCTCCAAATACGCTCTCAAGCTTGCCTCTTTTTTTCATCTTGCGAACAGTTTCACCAAACAGCCGATAAGGGCAGCCCGGACAAATCATTGGTGGCCGCATCAGGGGCTGAACAGCTGGTGTTTTGATCTGCTCTACGCTGTAGCCTAACCTCTCTGCTATCTCAGCAGGGGTCCACTCGGTGAGGGTTTCAATAACATCTTTTCCTTCTACCGCTATTCCCTCTATAAGCAACTCTTCCTGTAAGTAACGATACCCATCTTCAATGACATATACAGTTCCGCTGATAGATTCGTAAAATTTCCTGATGAGCTTCATAGGTAGCGGAAAAGTAAAACCTAAAGAGAGTATATCGATATCTGCGCCTAGGGACTGTTTCACCTCTCGAACCATGAGATCACTGACACCATACGTTACAACACCGATCTTGCCTGCACCTTTTTCCCAATTGTTCAGAGGGCTTTTTTCTACAATATCAATCAATTGAGGTAAGCGTTCCTTTACCACGCGATCATAGTTTTTACGGGCAATTGCCGGCAGGGTATTAAAACTCTTCAAAGGAACTGTGAGCTCAACCTTCTCTCGCTTTTTAATTGGCGACAGGCGCACAAGACCTTCACTATGGCAAAGAGTACCACTTGCCATGATCACAACGGGAGTATGGCATTCACGGGCAAGATCAGCCGCGATTTCCGGAGCATCATGAAGTTCCTGGTGATTCCTAGGTTCAATAATTGGAGTGAAACAGCTTTTGATAAATGGGCGTGGATCGACGAGATGCTGAGTGGAACTTGGCGTATAATCAGATGCTACATAATAAACTAAGGCACCACGCTTATCGTTGAAAAATCCACCACTGGTGAAGGGATCACCTGCCTGGAACAGGCCGGGAATTTTCATGGTAACAACACAGTCATTACCACCAAGAGAATGACCATGGCCCACGGCTACAGCTGTTGCCTCATTAATGGACCAGCCAACAGTTATCATATCCTGAACCTGGGACAATCCCTTATCAATAACTTCCGTGCTGGGAGTTCCAGGGTAACCATCGACCGCGTGAATGCCTGATCGTACACAGCCAGCTGCAAATGCAATGTTGCCCTGAAGTACTGTTGGGGCATCTGACTCCTGTGTACATATCTTTTTTATCGGATTCATATTTTTCTCCTGACTAACTGAACCTTCGTAACTTTTACTACTACAATACCTACTACTGCAGGCTTCAATAAATGATTTTATCAAACATACATAATGTCTGACTTTACGTCAATTGTTTTAGGAGAATATCGTCCGACATTATAGACAGAAGCCGTAACCACAAATCAAACCGCACAACGAAACGCCCCATAAACACCACAGCCCACAATACCCCCGACACAGGAAAACCTCATAGACAATAAACTATTATTTTTTCAGGGTAAACCAATCCAACTCAAAACAACTACAACACGAATAAATTCGAACAAAAACCACAGCACGGCTACTCAAAAGAAACCCCCAACTCTACTTCCTCTAAGACTTTTTATCTCAAAAGAGACATAAAAGTATGACATACCCTATTTATTTCTGTATTTTTCCGAGCTACTCAAGATAGATTGCCGACAACCAACGCTATAATGTCAGACTTAAAGAAACTACACAGAAGTACACTTCAGCAGGAAAACTTTGGAGGGTGTGGATGGTTTTTCCCTAACACACCACAAGGGGGTATAAGCTAAGACAAGTGGTCTCTTCTCGCTCGATGTTACTTTAGCGTCCCCCCTCACTTCCTGTTCTTCTTAGCAAAAGTCATCTCCCCACCCGGTTTACCGTTATCATTGAAACGTAAAGGATGTGTAGGATCACTGCATTTCCAGAAATAAAAATCTTTTTTATTCTGTGACTGAATCAAGGTTACCATATTTTTACAGTCTTCGACAGGACATGGCACTTTTGGAGCACCGGGGTCTATAATCGGTTTTCCGGGAGCCCCATTGTCGTCACGTAGCAGTGGACACTTCCCCTTTTTCCCCGTGGAACAGGCCCAGAAATAGCTACCTATCCTCCTGTGACTCTCATAGCGAATGAGATAGCCACTCTGACAATGGGAACATTTGGGCCCTGTTTCCGGACGATCCATAAACGCCGCACCGGGTGCACCATTAAAATCTGAACGTAAGGGGCAGTTATTTTCCTTTCCGGATGAACAGACCCAAAAAAAGCGACCCTGCTTGTTTTTCGACTCCAGGCGTGAAAGATGCCCGCCACATGAACAACGGTAAACCTTGCCCATCACCTCCTCTGAGAAACGGGTTGCCAGGGCATACTTGACCATATTGGACATTCGCTTGGTCAGTTCCTCAAGAAATGCGTCCCTGCCCAAATCACCTTCACAGATCCTATCCAGGGCATCCTCCCAGATAGCGGTCATACCCGGATTTTTCAGAGAGGGATGAATTTTATCAATAAGCTCGCGACCCCGTGGAGTGGAGATGAGGATCTTCCCATTCTTCTCCAAATATTGCCGATTTTGCAGCTCAGCAATAATATTGGTCCTGGTGGCCGAGGTACCAATTCCTGAATTTTCCTTGAGTCGAGCCTTAATAACCGGGTCTTCCACAAATTTATGTACCTGTGTCATTGCAACTTGCAGGGAAGCCTCGGTGAACCTGCTTGGAGGCTTGGTAAACTTCTGTTCTTTGTCCACTTTTGCTATCCGTACCGGCTCCCCTTTTAATACTTTGGGCAAAAACTTTTCTTTAGTCTGCTGATCGTTGAGTACCATCCAGCCCTGATCTTTAATGGTTATTCCCGTTCCTTTCCAAAGTTCATCTTTTACTTCAACTACTATACTGCTTGAGTAATACTTATAATCCGCGTAGAACTGCTTCAGAAAGCGCCTGGCCACCAGCAAATATATATTCTGTTCATCTTCTGTGAGATTTTTCGGTACGACTTCCGTGGGAATAATGCCATGATGCGCCTCAGCTCCCTGTTTTTTGGTATTCCAGGCAGGAGACTGGATGGTGTGGTCAGCCCCATTTGCTCCTTCAATATTTTGCTGCCTGAGACTTTCAAGAATAGAGGGGGCATCCTCAAACATCTCATTGGGTAGATAACGACATTCGGTTCGCATATAGGTGAGCGCCTTATGCTTTTCATACAATCCCTGTCCCAACTCCAGGGTTTTTTTAGGAGAGTAACCGAATTTATCTTCAGCTTTTTTCTGCAGGTCCGACAGTAAAAAGGGCAGTGGCGGAGATTTTCTCTTTAACACATCTTTTTTGTCAACAACAATCCCTTCTTGCCCGGCAACCTTTGAGATAAGCAGTTCAGCCACATTTTCATGTACCAGGCGCCCCTCAGCATCAAGACCAGCCGCGAGCTCATCAGGATTCCAGGTGGCCACAAACTGTCCATCAGCATGGTCAACAGTTGCCCTTAAAACCCAATACGGCTTCTTACTGAACTGCTCAATTTCCCGGTCCCTGTCAACAACCAGAGAAAGGGTCGGGGTCTGCACCCGCCCTGCCGAAAGCACACTATTGGACTGGCCTGCGGCAAGTGTTAACCCCCGGGTTACATTGATGCCAACAAGCCAATCGGCGTTAGAGCGGCATATGGCCGCATCCTTAATATTTTTAAACTCATTATTGTCTCTTAAATTGGCAAAACCCTTTTTGATAGTCCGAACATCCAATGCCGAGATCCAAAGCCTCTCAGCAGGACCGGTGTAACCAAGAAAATCAAGAACTTCGTCAACAATCAACTGCCCTTCCCGTTCAGGATCACCCGCATTAATGACTTTGTCCGAATTTTTCAACAAGCCATCGATGATTCGAAGCTGTTCTCTGGTCCTGGGTATTGGCTCCAGTATCCACTTTTCTGGAATGATAGGCAAATCTTCAGCCCTCCACCGTTTAAAGCGGGGATCATAACCATCCGGATCAGCCTGCTCGAGAATATGCCCTATACACCATGTGCACACAACACCCCCCTCGCAGTTATAAAAACCTTTCCCCCTGCCGATTATGCCCAGATAAGAGGCAAGGTCTTTTCCAACACTCGGTTTTTCTGCTATAAGAAGCGTTTTTCCCATTAAGAACTCTTAAAGTTGTAGCATCTTAGAAATTATTTTCTAGATACCCGATAACTACCTCGGGCATGACGAAGTCGGCCACCCCTGCTGTCATTCCCGCATGTTTTTAGCGGCAGATAGCGTAGACTTCGATCCAGACATCCACTATAAGTGGAAATTTTATAGATGAATAATTTTATTACGGTATCTTATCCTGACGTATTCGTATATTTAAAAAGTGGCCATTCCTATCGTATTTAACAAGAAAAATCAATGAAACTTGCCTCGTAACTATTCAGCCAACAGCAAAAAACCTGATTTAAGCAGGGAACTGTAACTGTTTAGCAGTGCTCCAGAGGGGCACAAGCAGGCTGGTTTAGCTATACACCTGTATGCTGGACAGCTTGATCGTGAGCCTATGGGGTGCTGCTGAATAGTTACCTTGCCTCCTTGCCAAACATCTGCTAAGGTGTCGCACAATTTTTAAAGTTGAACCCCACGGCGGTCACGGCTACCCGCCTTATCAAAACCGAGTTCCATACAGTATTGGTTTAGTAAGCGTCAGCCTCCCCATGCGTTCAACCCACTTGATTTTAAACCTGGTTTTTCAGGGAACAGTTCTTTAAGGGGCAAAAATGCTGACACTACCACACTTTTCCAATGAATCTCTCTGGCTCTTACTATTACTTGCAAACTTTGCCTCAATAATTTTGGCATATCGTTTTTTTGGTAAAACCGGGCTGTATATCTGGATTCCCATCTCAACAATTCTTGCCAACATCCAGGTCCTGAAAATGGTTGACCTTCTCTCCATAGGGGTCACCCTTGGCAATATTACTTACGCGTCGTCTTTTCTAGCAACCGACATCCTTTCAGAAAACTACAGCAAAAAAGACGCCCGCAAAGCTGTTTTCATAGGTTTTTTCTCCCTTACAGCAACTGTGATAATTATGAATATAGCCTTGCTTTTCAAACCGAATGAATTTGATTTTATCCAGGAAAGCTTGACCAACATTTTTGCAATTCTCCCCCGCATAGCTTTTGCCTCGCTGGTGGCCTATGGAATTTCCCAACTGCACGATGTCTGGGCCTATAATTTCTGGAAAAACCTCCTGCCTGGCGACAAATTTATCTGGCTGAGAAACAACGCCTCCACCATGGTCAGTCAATTGCTAGATTCAGTAATCTTTACCTTCATAGCTTTTTGGGGCTTATTAGCAAACGAAGAATTCATCCAGATTTTAATAACCACCTACCTGCTCAAGTGGATCGTCGCGGCGATAGACACCCCATTTCTCTATCTCGCACGTTTTATGTTCAAAAACTCTCATATCCCTGTAGACGAATAGAGATCTCTTTACCGGCGGGAAAAACAACAAAAGGGTTTGTCACCTGTGGTGACAAACCCTTTTATATTCAGCAATTTTTCCTTCTTATATCAGTAGTAGAAAGGCTGCAAGCGCCGATCAACGCACCTTCCGGTTGCTGCCATTTTCACGTTCGTCTATATCTTGATGCTCTTTCTTCGCTGCTACATCCCGCTCTTTTGCCTTTTTTTCCTCTGCCAGGTCGCCTGCAACTCTCAAACTTCGAGGGATTGCACGATCAACAACAGCATCGCAATTACAGTGTACATCTCTAGGGCAATCAGAAATTTCATAGCACGTTGCGTATCGAAGAAGTTTCCTTATGCCCGGGATCGAAATCCCATCGTCATGGATGAGTTTTCTCAGGCAGCCAACCCAGGTTATATCATTTGTAGAGTAGAGCCTTCTATTGCCAGCTCTTTCCGGTTTTATCAGTCCCTCGTCCTCATAAATCCTGAGAGTGCGAGGATGAACCCCTAATAGTTTTGCCGCAACTCCGATGGGATAAATAGACAAATCTTTTTTTAGAGGCTCAATTTGTTTTTTTCTCACCATGTGTAATCTCCTCAAACATTTACCAGTGGACAACATCCTCGATTTTCATTACACAACGAGTGAGAAAAAATGGAATAAACCATAGATTAATGATTCTCCGAAACATGTCCGCGAAACATCTTTTCACCCATCAGAAAAATCAGTCCGCAGAATGCAATCCCCCCTACAACTACCAGATTTTCATGTAGTGAAGGAACATATGTGAGTAAATCTGGATAATCAACAAGACCCATTCCGTGGTAAGCAGGAACAAGCTGCCCCACTATAACCAAATCATAGCGCATGAAAAAGATCCCTATCATTCCAGCCAGAGCCGCAACAAACAGAGCATTCATATTTCGCCCTTTCACTCCGAGAATGATTGCAAATGGGATAATCATACCAAGGAGAACCTCTCCACCCCAGAAATTCAGGGCATAGGGTCCAGTTAAAAGAGACTGCATTGCCTCAAATTTTCCCGGGGGCTGACCAGTAACACCGGTAATCATTTTCCAACTGGTAAAAAAGATAATAATAGCCATCATAAGCGCTCCCATTTTGGCGACGCTTTCCATGGATTTTTTCATACTGTCACTCATCTTCCAACCATTTGTTTTGTAGGCAAGATAAGTAAAGAAGATGATCGCAACACAACCTGACATCGCAGCTGAAGTAATAAAATATATTGGCATATAGGGCCCATGCCAGAATTCACGACCATTGAGCAAACCAAAAACCGCTCCCAGATTAGAGTGCGCTACAACGCCCGTCAAAAGTCCCGCAAGACCAAATCCGGTGGCGACCTTATGTAAATTTTTCTGCAGCATCACAAACTCGATCATCATAAAGAAAAGATACGCCCCGTACAGAGTCCCCATCCACCAGATGTTTGAGGTTGGATTGGCACCGATCACGTTCCCTACCGGCATCCTCCATGAATTTTCTATTTCAAATGCAATAACAAGAAAACCGGCAATAATGGTCGCAATGGACATAAAAACCGCTCGTTTTGCAATAGGGTTGAAGTTTTTAAAACCGAAAACATGACCAACAGAGGATACGATACAGAGCCCTGTGGAGGTCACAACAAAAAATACATAGGCAGCAATCAAGACACCCCACGGCACTCCCCTGCTAACACCAAAGGTATGTTCGTGCCCCACATAGAGTGAATGGATGCCCGCTCCGACCCCAAGCACTGTCAATAATGCCATCAGTCCAATAGCAATATTGTACTTACCTGACTCTGTTGCCTCAAGCCCGCCGCTCGCCGGGAGAATTCCTGCCAATACATTGTTCACAATTCACCTCATTTTAAAATACAGTCACATTTCCAGCCAGTTGTTAAACATATGGCCAACTGTCCGAATTTTGTTTATACGAATCAAAGTGCGGTTTGACTTTGAGATCATACAGTGTATGTGCCAAAGCACTCCCTATCCAAATTATTAAAAAATAAACCGTTTCCATAGCCCCTCCTTTTTTGCCTCGATCAATGAGCCCGTTGATTTAATGCCTTTTCGCCCAATCTCTTCGTTAAACCAAAAATTTTATCCTCGGATTATCAACTATATGCCTGTGGTAAATTTTTTATTTGCCTCGATATTGAACAAAAATGCTATTAAATCAACAGACTCATCAATGTTTGCCGGATACATCCAGCCAATCAATCCCTTCTTCATCACTACTCTCACCACTATACTTAACAACTACCATTGTCAAGTTAATGTTAAACCCATAAATGCCAATAAAGTAACAACCACCGGGTACATCTGGCACATAAAAACCCTTTAGTCGCTAATATTACACACATTAAATTACTAACTAGCTACGTTATTTATTATGTAAGTTTTTCTCAAGTTTATGACGCAAATTTTGCCCCATTTACTAAAGACGCATTTTGCGCCCACACAAACCAACACAACTACGGATACAGTAGAGAAAAAATTACAGAAGGGAAACAATCAGAGAATCAACGTACATTCAGGTGAAGAGGTCGAGGGATATCAATGTACAGAAAAGAGGGAATTCAGGCAGGACAACCGAACAAAAAGTTGTGACTTCGACAAACGAGAACAGAATAGAAACTAACCCGACTAGTCGGAAACTTTTTTAGAATCGCTGGATAAGTGCCTTGCCGGTAAAAATAAGCTCACGATTTCATGAGGAGTTTCTGAGTTTCTTGTTTTTTATTACAGTTTTTCTGGAGTAAGGCACTAATAAAACTTAAATATCCTTTTTTACAAACCAACGGGAAATAGATTTATCCTGCATCTAACCCGAATAGATCGGAACTTTCTAAAATGCTTGAATAAGTACCTTCACGAAAATAATTTCTTAAAGTACTAACCGGACAAGCTCCTAGGCCGCAATATCCTCTCTTTTGGGTGACGGGGCAATTCTGGTAATCTTCTTCGGCACCAGAGTGTTTGAAAAAAACGCGGAACATCTTTTACGCTTCTCAAAGGGGCAGTCTATTATATTCCAACAGGGAGTGAACTTTAGCAATTTTTTTACCGCATTAAGACTTACCCCATGCTCGTGAACCATCTCACGGAGACACTCAATCCATTGCACGTCACGGAGAGTGTAATAACGCCAGGTACCTTTTCTGGTGGGGGAGATCAACCCTGCGTCTTCATAATTCCTCAGGGTTCGCGGATGAACCTCAAGCATTTCAGCTGCCATTCCAATTGTAAACAATGCTTTATTTTCTTTCATTTAAATTTCTCCTGCATTGAAATACGCGGGCCGGTAAACAGTATCCGTCCCACGTATAATCTATATAACGAATTTCCAATCAGTGATTATTGCTCTCATCACTAAAAGTCGCATCAAGAAACCTTTCGCCAAGAACAAAGCCAAAACCCACCACTCCAATTCCTGCAACAACAAGGAGATACTCTGCAGTTGTCGGCGTATATGAAAGATACTGAGACACTCCGACAAACTCATGATCACTTGGTACAATCTGACCGGAAACCACCAAGTTATATCGTGAAAAAAACTGTCCGACGAGCACCATAAGCGCAGCGGATGACATTGCGTGCATAGAGCGCAAGCGACTTGCGACCAGAATCACACAGGGCAACGCCAAACCTATACCGATCTCAAAGAGCCAGAAATTAGTTGAAAGCGGCCCCCTGACCAACGAATCCGCTGCCATTATCATCTCATCGGTTCCGCAGTATGCGTTGACAAACTTCCAGGCGGTTGCTAGCGAGACCAGAAAGGTCATAAGCACCATAATTTTGCCGCCTGTCTGCAACCCCTTAAAGGTGTTTTCACTCATTTTACGCTGTTGCAGCATATGGCTATAGTGGGTAAAGAGCACAATTGCAGCGGCCCCAGAAAGAACTGCACAAGCCAGAAAAAACACAGGCAACTGCGAGCCATACCAAAATGGACGTGAATTAAGAGAAGCAAAGACAGAACCCAAATTTGAGTTTGCAAAAGACTCAGCTATTGCACCGATGACGCCAAGAAAAATGGCGGCAGAAAACTTTTTGGTTACTATTAAAAACAGCTCCAGCAGCATCACACCTATGGCAAGACCGTACAAGGTACCCATCCACCATATATTTGAGGTAACATTAGGGTGTAGAATAACACCAAGAGGCATCCGCCACGGGTTTTCTATCTCAAGGCCAATCACCATGAATGCACCGAGTAGCATAATTATTGAAAGCCAAACCATACGATTTGCAAGAGGTGCCATCTGGTTACCACCAAAGGCATGGCTAAAGGCAGCCAAAACACATAAGCCTGTAGAGATGATAGCAAAATAAGCGTAAACCCCGATAAGCATCCCCCAAGGCATCTCACGGGTATTACCAAAAGCATGATGATGGCCAATCCATTGGGCATAAACCGCACCACCAACGCCAAGAATAATCATAAAAAGACTCAGCCACATAAGGCTGTTGTTTGGTAATTTTACTGCTGTCGGGCTACTTGTTATTGTGATATTTCCTTCCATCTTCTGACTCCTCCTACAGACTCATCGGTTATCAATGATTATCGACTTTTACATTCCCACGATCATAAAACATTACGCAATTGACTCTGGTTCATGCTGCCCCTCTACTTCCTTGCTGACCTGATAGAGCGCTATCAGGGCTACAGGAGCGCTAAAAGGACCCAGCACTACAAAAAGAAAAAAACAGAGTACAAACCAGAACCATTCACTCATCTTTTCATAAAGCCCCAAAAGATTACTGAAGATGTGATCAACTGGTCTTTCAATTGTGTGTTTTTGTATAGTGGTTGCCATGGCATCCTCCCTGTATAATGATACGGACATAAATCCTTAAGTTATCTCTTATATAGCAAAAACTATGCCACCCACTCCTTAACTTAAAGCAACAGTACAAATAACGGCTTAACTTCCTGTTATATATAAATCTTCATGCCACTGCATCAGATCAGGACCAGAGAAAGAAACGACAACACCTACCCCACATGGCGCATTATGCGCCCTATGTCGATCTTACGATAGACGCAAAATACGCCCTAACCATCAACACTGGTAACTATCTGTATTGATTGCAATTATGGAATTATTGATTACTTGAATTACAGAGATAGAGAAAATGGAATTGGTTGAAAAATTCGTAAGAGATATATTTTTTACGAATTATCAAGGTGTTAAAGAATACTCTAAAGGAGATGGCGCATTTTGCGCCCTAAGGCAGGGAAAACAATGAAATCCAGGATTGAATATGCAGTTTTTCAGCACAAACAAAAAATGGGGCTCACCTTTCAGTGAGCCCCACTACCTACAACTACCTATTTTTAATAACTTTATTAATTCTTAATGCGATTTTCCACCATCTGCAGTTTCTCCAAGCAAACGTGCATGGCCCCGAACTCCTATATGACAAGCAGTGCAACGGGTGTTGGAAGCAAATGCTGTGGAACCATCATGGCAGCCACCACAATACCCACCCTCATAGAGAGTATCCATGGTAAAGTCCTCATTCTCTTCAGCCACCCCTGCCTCCATTTCAAATAAATCATCGTGACAGGAATCACAATCTAGTTCGGCGCCCATGGTGTGAATTTTGTGATCAAACACCACAGACTTCACAGGTTTTGTCCAAACAATAGGATCCTCTGGCCCGTAGGTATCTTCATCGTACTCTTCTTCCACTGCAACATCCCCACTGGCCGAAAGCAAAGCACCGGAAAGCAGGAACACACCGAGAACCAACAATAACAGAATTTTCTTCATTTTCTTCTCCTACGCCTCTCAACCTCTCCTCTGTTTTAAGCAGAAGAGAGAATAACTTTCCGGTTTAAGAATTTATGTAGAATACGTTTGGCACAGCCCCCGTCTCCGGCCTCAAAACCCAGACCATGGTTTCAGGCGAGTGCACCAGTTGAAAGACTCTACTTTCAGGGTCGGCAAGATTGCCAAAGACACGTACATCTGCGGGACACGCTTCAACACATGCAGTGGTGGTTTTACCTTTTGAAAGGCGGGACAACAAACAGAAATCACATTTATCAACCGAGCGCGTCTCTTCTTTGAAGTACCTCGCATTATAAGGACATGCGGTCATACAAGTTTTACAGCCAATACAGCGGGGAGGATTCATCACTACAATCCCGGTTTTTTCATCCTTCCAGGTTGCAGTGGTTGGACACACGCGCACACACGGGGGCCTGTTGCAGTGGTTACAGAGAACAGGCATAAAAATGGTCTCGTACTTCTCGCCCCCCAGTGAGCGCCTCTTCTCCAGGATAGTGGTTCGAAAACCATAGGTGGGTACATGGTTGGTCTTCACGCAGGCATCTTTACATTGCTCACAATCAATACACAACTTTTCCCGTATAACCATGCTATAATGAGGACTGTAAGGATATTTGCCCGCCTCAGGCACAACGCCGGATGCCTGAGCATTTTTAACCGAGCCGAGAGAAAGCACACTGCCACCGAGATACATTCCAGTAACAGCAAGACCCATTTTTAAAAATTTACGGCGTTCAGCCGACGGCAGTGCCGCCAGACCCTCACTCTCCATTTGTTCTAAATCATCAATTTTCATGCTAAAACCTCTTGGTTTTCAAGACACACCTGCCAAATATAAATAAGCAGGACTTTTTGGCTTAGTTCAACGATATCTCTTCCAGTAAATGAGTCTGTTGATTTAATAGCATTTTTGTTCAATATCGAGGCAAACAAAAAATTTTACCACAGGCATATAGTTGATATTCCGAGGATAAAATTTTTGGTTTAACGAAGAGATTGGGCAAAAAGGCATTAAATCAACGGGCTCATAAATGTCACTTTAATGTTCAGAGACATGCCCGCGAAATAACCGCTCCCCCATCAGGAATATCAAAGCGCAAAAGGCAATCCCTCCGATTACCACCAGATTTTCATGGAGCGATGGTACATAGGTGAGCAGAACCGGATAATCAACGAGTCCCATCCCATGGTAGGCCGGCACGAGCTGACCAACTATAACCAAATCATAACGCATGAAAAATATTCCGATCATCCCCGCTAAAGAGGCTACAAAAAGAGCATTCATGTTGCGCCCTTTTACAGCAAGAATGATAACGAAAGGCAGAACCATACCAAGGAGAACTTCACCCACCCAGAAATTCATTGCATAGGGGCCTGTCAAAAGCGCCTGCATCGCCTCAAACTTGCCTGGGGGCTGGCCGGTTACACCGGTGATCATCTTCCAGCTGGTGAAGAAGATTATGATTGCCATCATAAGCGCGCCCATCTTGGCTACGCTTTCAAGAGACAGCTTTATCTCCTCACTCATCTTCCAACCATTAAATTTATAGGCAATATAGGTGAAAAAGATGATAGCAACGCACCCTGACATGGCGGCAGAAGTGATAAAATAAATGGGCATATATGGCCCATGCCAGAACTCACGACCGTTCAAAAGTCCAAAAACTGCACCAAGATTGGAGTGGGCAACTACACCTGTCAAAAGCCCCATCAGTCCAAACGCTGTGGCAACTTTGTGCAAATTTTTCTGGAGCATGACAAACTCAATCATCATAAAAAAGAGATACGCTCCATACAGGGTACCCATCCACCAGATATTAGATGTTGGGTTGGCTCCAATAACGTTTCCAACCGGCATTCGCCAGGAATTCTCAATTTCAAATGCAATAACGAGAAAACCTGCAACGATGGTTGCAATCGATAGAAAAACTGCGCGCTTTGCTATTGGGTTAAAATTTTCAAAACCAAATACATGGCCGACAGAAGAAACAATGCAGAGTCCTGTGGAGGTAACGACAAAAAAAACGTAGGCAGCAATCAGCACACCCCACGGCACCCCACGACTGACACCAAAGGTATGTTCATGGCCGACATACAATGAGTGGACACCTGCACCCACCCCGATGACGGTCAATAAAGCCATTAAGCCAATGGCAACATTATACTTACCGGATCCCGTTGCCTCTAGCCCCCCTTCCGCAGGAAGAATTCCTGCCAACAGATTATTCATCGTTTTCAACTCCTTTGACAATCCTATTCGTCTTAAAACTCCACCCAAACCAACCAACAATTATTTTTAGCGCACAACACGCCTGATTCACAAATCGACTCCAATTTATGGGACAAACGGAACCAAAAAACAACCAAAAAATCACATCTAACAATTTAGAAGTACACAATTAAAGGTAGAAACTGACAACAGATACCACACATGTCTATTTGATCACATATACACATAAGTATTTAATTATATACTTTACATGATTCTCTATCCTACAATATCGTTTTTGTCAACTGCTTCTGAAAAATCACATAAATTCCATATGAACCCAAAGTCCAACATTACATTGCTTTTAACACCGGAACATTCAACCACTCCTCGGTAACCGTTCACCAGCAGCCAATTTTCGTCCGATCAGGCCTCCTGGCATAGCCAACTATAGCCCGGAGACCAGCTTGAACGAATCTGGAGCACTGGACAAACGGTTACGGACCTATGTTATACAATCTTTCCAAAGGGGCGGTGAACGCTTACACTCCTCGCTCACCTGCCGCGCAACCATTTATTACAGTCAGACCAGATAATCAGAATGATTAATACTGGACATAACAAGCCAATGCTTTACAATTTTAAGGAACTGCTGACAGCAAACTCGTCCCACAGATAAATTATTTTTACCCATGCCAAAAAATCAAAAAAAACAGACGGTAACACAGAAGAGTCTCTTTTACTGGGCCTTCCAGGGTAACCTTAAACTGCAAATAATTTTAACCTTCGTTATTATTCTGATTGTATTCGCCAGGGTCATCCCCCTTGAGATGCAAAAAAGAATTATCAATGATTCAATAGCACTGAAAAATCTCAATGGTCTCCTGATCTACTGCGGAATATATATAGTAGCCATCACAGCAGCGAGTGGCCTCAAGCTCTCCATCAATTACCTGCAGGCAGTAATTGGAGAACGGGCCATGAACAAAATGCGAAAGGAATTATATGAGCACATTCTTTCCCTTCCTCTTGGATTTTTTCGTACGACACAGCCCGGCATGGTGGTTTCCTCGCTCATGACCGAACTCAGTGCCGCTGGCACCTTTGCCGGAATGGCCTTCGCAGTTCCTATTACAAACATTCTCACCCTACTCGCCTTTGCAGCCTTCCTCCTCTGGCACAACACCCAGCTGGCCATAGCAACTCTGTTAATTTATCCTATTGTTCTTTTTGTTATACCAATGCTTCAAAAAAAGGTGAACAAAGCCAATAAAAGAAGAGTCGACCTTTCCAGATCAACTTCAAGCCAGATAGCTGAATCTATCTCTGGAATTAACGAAATACAGGTACATGGCGCCTATGAGCAAGAGAATCGGAAATTTTCATTACTGGCCGATTTGCTTAAAAAAACAAGAATTCGCTGGTCTCTTTTTCGCTTTGGAATAAAAACCACAAACAATTATTTTGTTAGCCTCGGGCCTTTTATCGTCTTCGTTTTTGGTGGATACCTGGTGATGCATGGCCAACTGGAGCTTGGCTCAATGGTCGCCTTTTTATCTGCACAGGAGAAATTATTTGACCCCTGGAAAGAGCTGATAGATTTTTACCAGACCTACCAGGATGCATCTGTTCGATACACCCGCACCATGGACTACTTTGATACAGAGTCCGGATTTTCGTTAGAACCACCACCCGCAGGAAACCCGCCTCTTGGTGGCAATATCAGGGTGACCAATCTTACCTACGATACAGACGATGGACACCGGCTGCTAAACGATATTACCTTCTCTCTTAAGGCTGGTGAACACCTTGCAGTCGTTGGTTTTTCTGGTAGTGGAAAGAGTACCCTGATTCAGTGCATTGGCAAAATGTTCAAATACTCCATTGGCTCTATCCAGCTTGACCACCGAGAACTTTCTTCGATCAACAAAAGAGAAATTATAAAAGATATTGGCTACATATCTCAGCACCCATTCATTTTTACCGGAACAATTAAGGAAAATCTGCTCTATGCACATAAGGCTATTGGAGAAGCAAATCCCCCCACAGAAGAAAACTCAACTGAAAATGAAGCAATAGATCTAGACCGGATGATCCTGGTCCTGCAACAGGCAGGTCTCTATGTTGATGTGATGCGTTTTGGCCTGGACTCCATGATCGAGGAAAGCAACCAACAAACAACGGATATAATAATTCGAATTAGAAATACCTTTAAAAAAAGCTTCGCTGAAAAGCTTGGTCCTTCAGTTGAATTTTATGACCGAGACAGCTACCACATGAATTCCTCGGTCGGAGAAAACATTATTTTCGGTACCAGCTCAAATCCAAAATTTGGCTATCATCTACTGCCGGAAAACCAAAAATTCCGCAATTATTTAAAAAGTGCAAACCTCCTGCCCCCCCTGCTCGATCTTGGCATCGACCTGGCAAGGCAGGCAGTAGACATTCTTTCGGGTCTTGACAGCGTAGATCTTTTCTTCAAAAGCAGCCCTGTTCCTGCTAACCGCCTTGGGGATTGTGAGAAAGTTCTCCGTAAATTGAAAAATAGTCCACCGCTCTCACTCCATCAAACAGAGCAAACCTTCCTGCTCTTTCTTGCACTGCGGTTTACACCCAGTGTCCACACAATGACAAGGCTCCCTAAAGCACTTGAAAAACAAATTCTCACAGCGCGCAAAAAATTCCCCGACTGGTGTACAGCAATAGCTCCAGACCTTTTCAATTTTTACTGCGAGTCCAACTACATTCACAGCCAATCCATTCTCAACAATATCATCTTTGGCAAGGTCAAACATGGCCACACCCGGACCCAGGAAATTATAAACCAGTCGATCCTCCAGCTGCTTATTGAGGAAGATTATCTTGAAAAAATAGCTGCCATAGGAATGGAATTTGAAGTAGGTAATATGGGAGACAGATTATCAGGCGGCCAGCGCCAAAAGCTTGCCATAGCCAGGGTACTGCTCAAACAGCCAAAAATCATCCTCATGGATGAGGCAACTTCAGCCCTGGACAACAACTCCCAATCAAGAATCCAACGCCTGATGACGATGCGATGGAAAGGAAGAAGAACCGTCATTGCAGTCGTTCACAGGCTCGACATCATAGATACTTTTGATAAAATCGCGGTAACCAAGGCTGGAAAACTGGTCGAATTCGGCGGTTACCAGGAACTGATAGACAAGAAAGGAATTCTCCATGAGCTCATATACGGAAGACAATAATCAGGTTCCGGAAATGCAGCAGAATCTGGAACTTCTACAGGAACTGCCATTTTTTGCATCCTTTCCATCCCAGGTAATGAAATTACTCGCCCTCATGGCCGAAAGGATTGTATTTAGTGAAGGTGAAAATATTTTTGAGGCGGGCGATGATCACGGTCGTGCTTATCTTATCCTCCATGGACAACTCACCCTCATAAAACAGACCCCCGCGACATCGGTCCGCCACTATTATGAAGGTGATTTTATTGGCACCCTCTCTCTGTTGGGATCAATGCCATCATTATTCACTCTACAAAGTGACAAAGAAACAGAGACACTCAGTATTGAGCGAGATCATTTTTCTAAAATCCTGGAACAATTTCCAGAAACAGTACAACTATCACTCACTGCTCTAGCTAAAGAAATTCACCAATGGGAGCGAAAAAGTTTAACAACGGCTAAGGATTGCTGTCTCAAACTCGCCGGGGTAACTAACTTGTAGATAATGAAAAGTTCTCTCGAAATACAATACATTCTCTCTGAGCTGAAGACGGTGGAGGAACATGTCGGTAAAATTCAGGATAAATGGGGTATTTCCCAAAAAGATGCAATTCACATCAACCTTATCCTCGACGAGCTTGTGACTAACATTATTGAGCATGGAGGCAGCTCCACAGAAAAAAAAATCAAGATCAGCTTCACAAGAATGAATGAAAAACTCACAATTGAAGTAGCTGACACCGGCCCACCTTTTGATCCAACCCGATGTACAGAGGTTGACACCACGCTTCCTCTTGAAAAAAGACAGTGCGGTGGACTAGGTATCCATATAGTGCGTAAACTCTGCAGTTGCTCTAGCTACACCAGGCTGAAAGGAAAAAACATCTTCACTTTAAACAAAACTCTATAAGAGGAGTGCAGGTAGCATTATTATTCCTGCAACTGATCAATGGACACCACCATTTTACAAGAAAACAACGCCATCATCTTTGCACTCTCGGGCCGTTTGGATTCAAATTCCGCTCCGCAATTTGAAAAACAGCTGCGAGATTTTTTAACTACACCAGCTTCCCACCTGGTATTTGACTTTAACGACCTGGATTACATTTCAAGTGCAGGCCTTCGTGTTATTCTGAACACAGCAAAAGCATACCGGGCCGGTCCATACAATTTCGTTACCTGCTCTATGCAGGACCACGTTCAGGAGGTTTTCGAAATTTCCGGCTTTGACACCATCATCACCATTTACACCAATATGGACGAATCCCTCGGTTCATTTGACAAAGAGGAGTAGTGGGCCTAAGATCAGAAACGTGCAGTGAATCTCAAAACAATTCCACTGACTTATTTCACCGTTTACCGGTGATAGTAGTACCAGTTCATTGGGTGCAAACCTCACACATTAACGTACGGCCTGCAAAACAGGCCACAGGTATCACACTAAGGAAGATATATGGCTAGATTAGATTGGGACGAAACTTCGTACAGTGTCTCCAACCAGAAGTTGGACACACAGCACCAGGAATTTATTCGTTTATATAATAACCTGCACGAAACGCTTATGACAGGTACTCCAGAAGAGGCATCAGAGGAAAAAGCGACAACTCTCAAAAGGCTTATCAACTATGCAAACCAACACTTTGCAGCAGAAGAAGTGTTTATGAAAGATGTTAAGTTTCCAGAACTCAAAAAACATATCCAGCTGCACCAGGAATTTATTACAAAAATAAATGGACTGCAGCATGACCTGACAGAAGGCGCCATCGTCCTTAACACATCTTTAATAAAATATCTTCGCAACTGGATTATTTATCATATCGCAACAGAAGATAAAAAATACGCTCAATATGTTGAAAAAAACCCCTAACTCCTATGAAATCAACAGACAGAGCCCATTCCTTTTTGCCCCTTGAACCGAGGGCCAGGTGAATTATTGAATAGTGATTCCCACGCTTTTTTCGAGTACCTCCCCCACGACCTGAGCATTGCTAACCCCAGCCTCCAAAAGCTCTGTTATAAGCTGCGGCGCATGCTTTTTTGGCAGTGAAAGCAGTAACCCACCCGAGGTCTGCGGATCATACAATAGTTCCTGCTGAAATCTTGTCAGTTGCTTTTCGATACGCAATGGATAGCGCGCCACCAGGGCCATGTTAGCCTTATTACTCCCAGTGGTTTGCCCTTTTTTGTACATATCAAGGGCACCAGAGTAAAAGGGTAATGCATCAAAATTCACCACAACATGAACACCGCTGCCATCAGCCACTTCGAGTAAGTGGCCCAATATTCCAAAACCGGTAACATCGGTGCAACCATGCAGTTCATATTTCAACGCCTTTTCCATTGCGACTCCATTGAGTGCAGCAATAATGGGCAACACCTCCTGCTCCAACTCCCTATAACTGAATTTACCTGCGCGTACCGCATTAAACAGAACACCTGAGCCCAGCGGCTTAGTGAGAATTAATGCATCACCTGCCTTGGCCCCCGCATTAGTGATAACCTTGTCCGGATGAACAACCCCATTAACACATAAACCATATTTCGGTTCATTGTCATCCACGGTATGTCCCCCAACCAGGCACGCTCCCGCCTCAACGACTTTATCATTGCCTCCCCGCAGGATATCTTTCAATATCCCCATGTCCAGATAACCGGCTGGAAACATCACCACATTCAGAGCGGTGAGAGGCGTACCGCCCATGGAATACACATCTGAAATTGAATTTGCAGCACTGACCTGACCAAACCAGTACGGATCATCCACAGGGGGCGTTATAAAATCCACGGTATTAATCATTGCAACGTCATTTGAAATCTTATACACCGCTGCATCATCTGATGTTTCTATGCCAACCAGTAAATTTTCATTTCGTTCAAAATCCAAGCCACTTAACGCGTCCGACAGATCCGCCGGACCAATTTTGGCAGCTCAACCACAGGTTCTGGCAAGTCCTGTAAGACTCTTTTTCTTGAACAATCTCATCGATTCGTCTCTATAGTATAGAATTTCATTTTGCACTCTCAACATCCTGCTGCCTTTTCAGAGAGAAAAGGATTTCAGCCAAGAAGTATAATCAGATACAGATGTTACGCAAGATACAACCAGAAGAGAGTCATCCTGAACAATTGACAAAACCGCTCAGTGGCGGTAAAAAATACGGTATTTCCCTCGATCTCAGCTTGATACAGAGATACAGGATACATTATTTCCAGACCACCAGAATAATTGATCTGGTGATTGATGAGACATTCAAGGTTATAGCGGCTCTTGGTGGCAAGACACCCTGGCCCGACAGTAACACATACAAAAAAACATTCTATGACACCCTGATCCCGGCAACATACAATCATCGTCCATCAATGCTGCAGGACCTTGAAAACAATAAACCAACAGAAGTTGACGCCCTGGTCGGTTTTGTCAGCAGCCAGGGAAAACAAGTCGCATTGGCCACCCCAACCTGTGATCTTCTTGTTGCAATGGTAAAATTTAAGGAATCACAAAACATCACCTAAGGAGTAAATATGTTTGACTTCTCAACTCGTCTTTTGCAGACCCTGATCTACTGTGTTCTCTCGGCAATTTTACTGATCGGCTGCACTGCAACAATGCAAGACACTGGCGCCTCACTCAGTGGGAGCGCAAAAACTAAGGCTCTTCGTGTTGGAGTTTCTGCAAACGCCCCCCCTCTTGCTTATAAAACCGGGGGGAAACTGCAGGGCTTAGAAATCGATCTGGCTACTCAGCTCGGAACCTACCTGGGAAGGGATATCCGTTTTGTGGAGATGCGCTGGGATAAGCAAATAGCTGCACTTGAGGAAGGAAAGATTGATATCATAATGTCCGGAATGACCATCACCCCCAAACGGGCCTACAGGGTAGCCTTCAGTAACCCATATATGCGCTCCGGTCAGATACTCCTTGTCAGAATGGATCAGGCTGGGCGGTTTTCGTCCGGTATATATAGCCTTATGGCCAGCAAACCGGCAATAGGGACAATCAAAAACACCACAGGGGATTTTTTTATAACCAAAACAATACACGGGGCCAACATCACCCGTTTTTCCAAATCTGAACAGGCTGTAAAAGCCCTTATTGATAACAAAATTGACGTGTTTGTCCACGATGCCCCGGTGGTATGCCATCTTGCTGCGCTCAATGAACAGAACAAGCTCACACCAATTCTACAGATGGCAACAGACGAATTGCTGGCCTGGCCGGTAAATAAAATGAACGGTGAACTACTCGACCAGCTCAATGGTTTTCTTGTTACAAAATCAAGAGACGGTGGACTTGAGAGTACAATTAAACGGTGGGTGCCTTACCTCCAGTAACAGGTGTAAGCTCACGCATCACTCCATAAAAGCCTCGGACTGCTCTATAACAACAACTCATTGCTGTTGCTTCGAGGCTTCTTGAAGCTTCTTATTGTGCTGTTCTACCAGTTCCCTGGCATGCTTGGCCTGCTCAATGGGCTGCTTTATGGACTCAATAGCTTTTTGCGCCACCGCGTCGGTGGTTTCTTCTATTTTATTTTTACTAGAATCCTCATCGGATGAAGAACAGGACGCAAGTACAATAGCTGCCACAATTAGAACCCATAGACGACAAACGCTCTTCATTTCACCCTCCCTGTTTCCATAAATAGCCATTTTAGTACAGGCCCAATAGTAAGGCACTAACCCGACTAGTCGGAAACTTTTTTAGAATCGCTGGATAAGTACCTTCACGAAATTCATTCAAAAAAAACAAGAGATAAGCGTAGACATCGATTGAATTTCTAGGGTACTAAAGAAGATGGTTCGCATACTTCACCGCTTCAAAGTAGCTCTCCTGAACCTGCTCTTGGTCAAGCCCCAGCCTAGCGTGCAGGTCAGAGACACGGGATTGCTGGTTTCTCTCAAACGCAATCGCTATGTTTAGAAAATTTGCATAAACGTTTTTCCTGTGCAACAGAGCGTCCTTCAAGGTATCACTGAGGGGCAATCGACCGACAACATCTTTCATAGATGAATCGAGCATGGCATCTAATAGAGAAAATAACCCCATGACAAAAAGCTCGGAAACCTCATTTGCAGAAAACCCACATTTCTCACCAAGTAACTCGCATAATTTAGCCCTCACCAGCACCAGAGTCACCAGTTCGTCCGGTTTTTCTGTCGATAGCTCCGAAATAACTAAGAGCATCAGGAAACGCCGGAGTTCTTTTTCGCCCAGGAATGCAACCGCATGTTCTACGGATTTAACTTTCTGCAGACGATAGAAATAGGCTGAATTCATGAAACGCATCAGCTTATATGTGATAGCTACATCGGTTGAAATTATAGCCCTCAACCTTTCGATACTTGTGCTTTTTTTAGCAATTTCTGCAAGAAGTCTAATCAGTGTAACTTTAGCGGTTGAAAGCTCCTTGATACCTATCCGTTCCGGTTTGCAGAAAAAATACCCTTGAAAGTAAGAGAACCCCAGCTTACTCGCTCGTTCAAACTCCTTCTGGCTCTCAACTTTTTCCGCCAGTAATTTAACTTTATGGCGAGAGAGGAGATTGAGCGTCCTGGTAAGAGTCCCAAGAGGCGTTAATCTCACATCGATTTTTACGATATTTGCAATCTCAAGAAACGGTTCAAATCTTCTATGGTAGACAAAATCATCCAGCGCAAGCGTATAACCTTTATCATGAAGATCTCTGCAGATAGCCAATACTTTGGAGGTTGGTTCCACGTCTTCTAAAATTTCAACAACTATCTTTGCCTTAGGAAACGCAACCGGAAGGTTTCTTTCCAGCAGTTTTTGGGTAAAGTTGACAAAACAGGGACGATGACTCGATATATCATCAATCTCTTTCGTTAAAAAGGCACTCGAAAGCAAACTTGCAGTGGCCTGTTCTCCGCTCACATCAGCTAGGGAGCGCGTATCGGTCCCTCTGTATAAAAGTTCATAGGCATAGAGCTTTTTATGAGCATTAAAAATCGGCTGCCGGGCAATATATTGATTCATTCAGGTCCATTAGTAGTTTGAGGAATTCCGTGTATCTGAAGAACACCACTATTATTCCTACGTCTTACTTCTCACGAAGTCTTTTAGAGAAAAAATTCCTGACTAGAATCTGAGCTTCAGGTTCCACCAGAAGATAGCGGACAGCGATAACCCCATTGTCAGCACGAATCACCTCTGCCTGGGCTTCAAATAAGATATTGTCCTCATCAAGCTTAACAATAAGCAGTACTTTTTCATCCATCCCAAGAGGTTCTGTTACCTTTTCAAAAGCACATCCATTAACCGAGATGTCGAGCAAGGCCGCCTCCCCTTCCCCGTAAGCAGTCTTGTACTGAATAGGGTAGTGGTCACAGCAAAAACGGAAAGCCAAACGTTTTGATTTCATAGGTCAAATTGTTACCTTTTAGAAATTTTTGATAACTCCACGTACATCCAGTTTACGTTGCACCAGGTAACAAGTCAATGTATTCCTCGGAGCTTGTCTGGGAATAGATTTTTACGAAAAAATCACCCGCCATTTATTTTTCAGACAAAACTTTGCCTTTAGCACCAGATACAGTAAACTGTCGCTGTTTTTCACAAGACCGCCCAAAAATTAAAGC
Organism: Desulfobulbaceae bacterium; assembly: GCA_024227155.1. GTDB lineage: Bacteria > Desulfobacterota > Desulfobulbia > Desulfobulbales > Desulfocapsaceae > Desulforhopalus_A. The sequence goes on along the minus strand of JAAELB010000339.1, from coordinate 42,161 downwards.
GAGACATAATACAAGGCTGTAGTTCAGTATCTTTTTGAAATAAACATTTATCTTGATACTGACTACCTGTCCGAAAAACCCCAAGGAGCATTCCATGACTGACTTTTCCTACCAGGAGCCCTTTCCACTGGGCAAAGATGACACAAAGTACCGCAAGCTTGCAGGTTCTGAAAAATTTGTGAGCAGCGAGCAGTTCAGTAATCATGATATTCTTAAAATAGACCCGGAAGGGTTGACAGAGCTGGCGAAGGTAGCAATGCAGAATGTCTCCTTCATGCTGCGTCCAGAACATAACCGGCAAGTTGCAAAAATACTGGACGACCCTAAAGCATCAAAGAATGAAAGGGGGGTTGCTCTCGCCTTTTTAAAAAATGCGGAGGTTTCGGCTCAATTTGAGCTACCCATCTGCCAGGATACCGGGACAGCAATTGTCATGGGTAAAAAAGGCCAGAATGTCTGGACTGGAGCCAATGATTCCGAGGCGCTCTCCAAAGGTGTTTACCAGACCTACACCGAAGAAAACCTGCGCTATTCTCAGACAGTTGCGCTTGATATGTATACCGAAACAAATACCGGCACAAACCTGCCTGCCCAAGTAGATTTATATGCCACCGAGGGAGCTGAGTACAAGTTCCTGTTTATTGCAAAAGGTGGTGGCAGTGCAAACAAAACCTACCTTTTCCAAGAGACCAAGGCACTACTCAACCCTGACACCCTTGAAGCCTTTCTGGTTGCTAAGATGAAGACCCTTGGAACAGCGGCCTGCCCGCCATATCATCTTGCCTTCGCCATAGGCGGTACCAGTGCAGAAGCCAACCTTAAAACTGTAAAACTGGCATCGGCTAAATACTATGACCAGCTGCCAACCACAGGCAATGAGCATGGTCGCGCATTTCGTGATGTCGAGCTGGAGGAAAAATTGCAGCTTGCCGCACAAAAAAGTGGCATTGGTGCACAGTTTGGAGGTAAATACTTCACCCACGATATCCGCATTGTCCGCCTGCCACGCCATGGTGCTTCCTGCCCTGTCGGCATGGGTGTATCATGCTCCGCTGATAGAAACATAAAGGCGAAAATCAACAAGGATGGTTTATGGGTTGAAGCCCTCGACAGTGATCCTGGTCAATTAATCCCTGAAGAATATCGCACAAAACATGACCACGGTGTCAAGATTGATCTCAACAAGCCAATGAAGGAAATCCTGGCCGAGTTAACCAAACACCCTGTGGGTACCTCCCTTGCACTTACAGGTACTATTATTGTTGGCAGGGATATAGCCCACTCCAAGTTCAAAGAGATTCTCGACAGCGGCAAAGAGCTACCTGAATACTTAAAAAGACACCCTATCTACTACGCCGGCCCTGCTAAAACACCAAAAGGAAAACCATCAGGCTCCTTTGGACCTACTACCGCAGGACGTATGGACAGTTATGTTGACCTGCTTCAATCCAAGGGTGGTTCCATGGTAATGATAGCCAAAGGCAACCGCTCCCAGCAGGTTACTGATGCGTGTAAAAAACATGGTGGATTCTACCTGGGCTCAATAGGTGGACCTGCTGCAATTCTCGCCGAGGAAAACATTAAAAAAGTAGAATGTATCGATTACCCAGAGCTTGGAATGGAGGCAGTATGGCAAATTAATGTTGTTGACTTCCCTGCCTTCATCCTTGTTGACGATAAGGGGAATGACTTTTTTACTGACCTGATGTAGTAAGCAAGTGTCTCTACCAACAACGCCCCTGCCGCAAAGCAAGCGCAGGGGCGTTGTTACTAGGAGGTTGTCCGAGAATAGGAATTTCGAAGTCTACGCTATCTGCGAGCATTATTTTTTTCAAATTCCGAAGAGTTTGGGCAAAAAGCCATTTTCGGACAGGCTCCTAGTGGTCACAGGCGGATAGTTCCTCTGGAGTAAGGCATTAATTCCCCGCTGCATCCCGTAAGTAATGCACCGCCTCTTCCAGTCCTACTCGCCCATCACCGCTCTGATCTTCAGGGCCATCTAACAGTGGTAGACCAATAACAACCCTAAGAGTTCGTATTGCATTAGCTATTTTTGCTATGATCGGAGGGAGCGTGAGGCTCCGTTCCGGCCTGTTAAAGGTGTGGCACCAGCTACAATCATAACTCTCTTCCTCAACGTGCTCCTCATGGATCCAAAGATACTCGGGCTCATCTTCCCCATCCTTTACCCCATGACACTGCAAACACACTTCACTCCTTGAACCTTTTAACCCGTAGCCAAGATCTCTCTTCAATGCAATTCTTACAGAATCCGCATGACAATCATTGCAACGTAATGCCTCCGAAGCCGGGGAGACTTCATGGGTGATAAGTTGAAAGGTATCTGTCTGCACCCACTCATAAGGTTCATTGGCCTGGTAGCCCATATTTTCCAGGCCAGATTCAACAGCGGCGCCAACGTTTCCACTGGAAAAATAGACACTCGTATCAAGAGCAATCAACTGATTAAAACTTGAGGCCAACGGCTGCGTTGCCGTCTTATACTTAAAGGGATATATTTTAGAACTACCCGAGATATCGCCAACAGGACGGGATGTGGGGATAGCACCTGTTTTCTGGTCAATCACTGCATCATCATACAAAAGATAAGTACTGCTTCGCCCATCCCACCAACCATATCTGGGCACTATCTCTCCAGCCATAACCGGAGTAGGATGAATAGCGCCACTTGAGGTGAGGTGGGGAAACCGCCAGTCACGATCTATTTCAGTCTCTTCACTGGCGGAGGTATCTGTGGCATTTCGTGCATAAGTGGGAATATGGCAGGTTTGACAGGCCACTCTACTCACATGCCTGCCTATAGCACTGTCACCGTGGCCTGAGGTTGAATCTTTACCCTCATGACAGACGGTACAATTCATTTCAACATCAAGCTCAGTAGGCCTAAGGTCTGTCCCCCTCCCCGCCATTAGATGATTTTCAGTAGTGTGACACCCCTGACAACTCAGATTTCCCCCGGTGGTTGCCATGTGTACGTCAAAAGAATCATCAACTGTTGTACCATGGGCCAAAGCCAGATCACCCCTCTTAAAATTATCACCACCCCCTCCTTTGGCATGACACTGCAGACAGGTTACCCGATTAGGCTTGTGAACCATCTGGGCAGCCTCGAGCATGGTCATATTCATTTTTGGTAAATCCGGGACAAAAACACCATTCACCTTGGTTCGTTTATATCCTTGCTGATGGCAAATCAAGCAGTCTATATTTTCAAGCTGTTCCCTCGTCATAACCTTTGTTGGCCTGGCACCCAAGCCAACATGGCAACTACCGCAACCGCTCCAGTTTCCTTTTATATTTATACAGTAGCTGTTAACTCCCACATCGAGTTTACCCTGTACTTCCGGCCCATCACCTACCAGGTAAGGGGTTTTGCCAAGCCACTGATAGTGAACTGACTCAAAAACCTGCTGCGCTTCAGTTTCATGGCACCTAAGACAGGTTGCAGTCCCCTCCCAGGAAGAGATATCAATATGTTCTTCGGGAGCTGCAAAAGCAGCAGTTACCTGGAACAGTATAACGGTGAGCAGGGATAGGCATAGTCCAGGCAGAAGGACTCTCTCCCCTCTTCCCGCTCCGGTGATATATATATCTTGATCCACAAAAGCCCTGGTGACTACCGAAGATACTATTTCCATACTGCTCGGTGACATTTCAGTGAAGTGTCTTCTCATGTCTATCCCCACCCATTTCAGTTTGAATATGCACGTACAGGTTGATGCTATTACCAAGACAACAACCGTACCACGCCGTAGCACATATAGCAACTCAAAGGTAACTGTTTTACGGTGATAAAAGGGTGTGGAAGGCAAATTTCATCTAGCATCATTAATACATACAGGAATGAACAAACAGTACATAATCTGTAAGGAAGAGCTCAGGATAAATCCTATGATAACTTGGAGAATAAGTACGGGGAGAAAGCAATATGGACAGGCACAGGTAGCTTTTCATCCGCCTGTGCCTGTTTTTGATTGGAAGTCAGAGACTACCTGAGGTTAAATTTACTGAAAACTTTTGAAACCGACGCATCGATATAATCCCGCGCATCCACATCCCAGGAAGATCCCTGTTCTGCGGTAATAACCCCTGTTTTTATATCTATGAGCATGATCTCCATCTGTCGTACCTGACAATTATCAGACCATCTGCAGTGAATATCCATAGTACCCAGAACCGCCACATCAATACCATGTTCCCGACTTAATTGTTGAACCAAAGATACGTTGGGCTTATTCCAGCTATAAAAATTCCATGCGTCCCCAACATTAAGTTTAGGCACCCCTTTCAACTTATAATATGATTTTTTTATTTTGAAGGTAGTAAATTCCTGTATACGGTAATGGATATTTTCCTTAAGAAAAGTGGCAAATGAGCCGCCATCGCCATTCAAAACCCAAGGAAATACGCCAACTTTCAAGACTTTCCCCTGAGAAACTTGTGCCACCTGAGTTCTTGGCGCCGGGTTATATTCCACACGTTTTTGCTCGATAGCAGGCACTGGATTAGGACGAGAAGATTGTTGAATGCCTAGAGAAATCAACGTTGCCTCATCGATAAGACCAGTCACAGGCAAATCATAATCCCTCTGGTAATGCCGAAGAGCGAGCTTTGTCTTTCTTCCCATAAGCCCATCCGTAGGCCCGGGATTGTAGTTCTGCTCAACAAGTACGCTTTGTACGGCCCGTACTTGAGCTGAGGCTTGCACTGTCACAGCACGCCCTCGCCTCTTCACACCTGAAACAACCCCATTGTATGGTCTAGATGGTGGCTCCCAGTTTTTCATATAACAGATAGAATCCGCCAGAGTAAAATCAAATGCTACACACCTGGCATCATGAAGACACTCGCCAGCACACGCCTTCTGATTCTGTGCACGAAAATTAGTATAATCACCCCCTGGACGGTGTACATCAAAACTCAGGTCCATTGTGGCAGCCATTGTTCTACTTTTCCCTCTATTTCGAGAGGCTTTAACACCGGAAACCACGCCCTGGTAATCCCGCGTCTGGTACACCCTGTCCTTCAACCAACAGGAACTATCGCTTTGATGGAAATCAAATGCCTGGCAACGGCTGGACACCTCACATTTCCTGGCACACTCCTTGGCATTTGTTACTTGTAAATTGGTATAATCCCCCCCAGGACGCTGTACATTGTAGACAAGCTTAATACTGCCTTGAGCCAAAACAGGGGAGGCGAAAAGAATAAAAATAATGAGCAAAACCATTCGTTTCATTTTTTCTCCTTGTGAAACATTTTAACAACTCCTCAAATCCTACCATCACTATGGACCTGTTGTTCAGGAAAATACTGCATACTCCTACGGGGCTTACAACTATTTAAATAAGGATACCATAAACTGCAGATTCCATAAACCTAACAGAGCAAGATCCCCATACAACTCGATTCTTATTTCAAGGTGAATTGTGCTTTCTCTATATTTCAGGTATTTTGGATGATATCTTAAGATTTGCCAAAAAAACTTGTTTTTTTCATATCGTTCAGACCATGCGACTAATACCAGCAATCATATTATTTATTTTTTTCGGCTTGCTCCACTGCACTGTTTCTGCAGCAACCTTAGAACTTTCGCAAGAAGAGCAGACATGGCTGAAAACCCATAAAACAATACAAATAAGGAAATTGACGTACTAACCTGTGCGGCCAGGACCATTGAGCGTTCAGAGTATTTGCTTTACACAAAACCACATCTTTCCTTCCCTTTAATTATCATCAGCAAAAAAGATGGTCCTTTCATAAGTGGGCTTCAGAGTCTTCATAAAAAAAGAATCGCACTTACCCGTAAAAACTCAACCGTTGACTGGCTGTATCGAGACCAGATCGATTTTGATCCCCTTTATGTGACATCGCCTCTAGAAGCATTAAGGGAGGTATCCCTTGGACATGCTGATGCTACCATAGAAAATTTAGCGACGGCCACTTATCTTATTGAAAAATACGAATTAACAAATCTAAAAATTGCTGCGCCTACCTCATATAAAAATTACACATTGTCAGTTGCTGTCCGAAAAGACTGGCCTGAATTAGCCTCTATCCTAGAAAAAGGTTTGGCTGCCATAAGCCAAGAAAAACATAATTAAATTCGTCAGCGATGGATCGGCGTCCGATACGAGCATGGTGTCAGCACAGCGGATATCCTTAATTGGGTATTTTTAGTAAGTGGTGTAATTCTATTACTGTTTTCATTCTTCTATTTCTCGAACAGAAAACTCACCCTGGAGATTAAAGAACGAAAAAGGGTTGAACTTGAAAAAGAAAAACTCATAAAAGATCTTGTAGGGGCATTAGATGAAATTAAAACTCTCCGGAGAATCTTGCCTATTTGTGCTGAATGTAAAAATATTCGTGACGACCAGGGGTATTGGACCCAAATTGAAACATATATCGGCGATCATTCTGAAGCCGATTTCAGCCACAGTATTTGCCCAAAATGCTTGACGAGATTATATGGCAACGAAGAATGGTACAAAAATCAGCAGGCCGAGCAGATACAATAAAACAACCCTCTTTTCACCCCGGCAGACCACTTATTAACTGGAATAATTGGCCATTTTTTTAAATATCGCCATATTATTTTGCAACATCGCCCCCTCCATAAGATCCTCCATGGCCTCAAGCAGATGTTCTGTTTTTACCTGGGGGAGCAGATTCATTTTATTGATATTTGCCAGTAGTGCAATATTTTGCATCCTGGGATCATCCAAGGTTTTGTTGTCAACTTTGTACACCGCAATTTTCCTGGCTGAACAGTGTGTATTTAAAATCTCCTCAGACACCTCTTTATCTAAACCGAGACGAACATTTAACGGCTGAAGCACAGTATTGAAATAGATAAGGCACCCCCCATCTCTCAAGGCCCTATCCGCCCCGCGCATAGCCTCATGTCTCTCCAGAGCAACAACGAGATCGGCAGTTCTTGCCGATATCATTGGCGAATGGAGTTTATCACCAAGCCTTAAATGAGAGACAACTACACCGCCACGTTGGGCAAGTCCATGGGTGTCAACCGCCTTGACCTCAATACCCGCATGATCCGCCCCACGCAGAAGGATTTCTGACAGCAGCCCTACCCCCTGCCCTCCAACTCCACATAAATAGATATTAAAGGATTTCATACACCCTACTCCATCATAAAATTTTCAAGAAATTCCTTATCTTTTAATTGCCTTCTGGGGGCAGGTCTCGATACAGGAGCCATCCCCAATACAGAGTTCGTTATTAACTGAAACTGTACCATCATTAGCGAGCTTAAAACTTGGACAGCCGAACTTTTGCAGACATACATTAATTTTCTGGCATTTTTCCTGATCGATTAGGACGTGGCTGGGACTCACTCCCCTTCTTCTCTGTTTTTTGGCAAAAAGAAGCATGCAGGGATGTTTGGCGATCACAACATTAAAACACTCTTCCCCAATCGCCTTTTTGACCAAACCACTCAACTCTTTCTGTTTATAGGTATCCGTTTCATAAATTGATTGTACTCCAAGCCCTTCAAGCAGTTTTCGAATAGGGATAGTTTCAGATGGTTGATTAAAATTTTTCCCGGACGCAGGGTTATCCTGATGGCCCGTCATAGCGGTGGTGCCATTCTCCATTACTATAAGAGTGAGGTTATGCTGATTGAATACCGCATTTACTATTCCGGGCAAACCGGCATGGAAAAGAGTAGAGTCTCCCAGGAAGGCAACCACTTTCCTCTCATTGTTAAAAAGCGAGAGCCCTGAACCGACACCGGTCGAAGCTCCCATACAGAGCAACACTTCACCCAGGTTATACGGGGGTTGATACCCCAGAGTGTGACAACCAATATCCGCCACGGTGATATCTTCGTCCGCTAAAACCTGACCAATTGCATGAAAAGCACTGCGATGCCCACATCCGGGACACATTTGAGGAGAACGCAAGCCAACATCAGTTGAGGGTAGTGGTATTCTTTCCCCTTCAGGCATAAGCTCAGGCCAGGTATCATGCAAAATTTGACGAATTTTTTCAGGAGTATATTCACCAATCCAGTCATTAATATCGTTTTTCCCTATTATCTTCGTGGTGAGTTGTTGATCATAGGCAATCGACTTTATGCTTCTTTCCAGCTCATCGTCCAACTCTTCAAGAATTTTCACTTCATCATGGGATTTGAGGAATTCAACAATAACCTTTCCCGGTACAGGATAGACCATGGCGAGCTTCAAAACATCCGGTTTTTCAGAGTTATCCTCAAGTACCTCCAACAATGATAGATACACAAGGCCGGATGTGATGATCCCCAATCGACTATTATTGTTCACCAGGGAGTGGAGTTGACGATCTTCGACCCATGTTTCGATTTCACTGAGCTGTCTTAAAGCTCTTTCTTTCATGGGGTAGACCGCCGCGACAAGTGGTATATACGGACCATTTACAGTACTAAACTTTGCACAATTGTCCAGTTTGATGGGATTCCACCCTGCAAATTCTACCTTCTCCTTGGCATGGCAGACATGTGTTGTCAGTCTGAGTATTACCACCTTGCCTAGTTGACGAGATAAGGCGGCAGCCTCTTTATAATAAAGATAGACCTCAGCAGGATTTGCAGGTTCGAAAACCGGGGTGTAGCTCAGATAACCAAAATGACGATTATCCTGTTCATTTTGCGAAGAATTGGCCCCTGGGTCATCGCCTAAAACCACCACCATGCCACCAACTATATTGAGAAGGCTTAACTGGACAAATGTGTCTGCAGCCACATTAAGACCAACGCTTTTAAAAAATACAGTGGAGAGATGACCGTTTAATGCGGCACCGAAAGCTACCTCTGTGGCAACTTTTTCATTGGTAGAAAACTCAAAATAGAAGGGTCGTTTACTTTGGGGGATAGTCTGAATTGCCGTGGCAACTTCAGGGGTAGGTGAACCCGGATAGGAGGTTATGACGCGGGTTCCAGATTCAATCATTGCTCTGACAAGAGCAGTATTCCCCATGACAATTTCTTTAAAACCCGGTTTGCGTAACAGCATCTCACCCATTTTTTTCATACTGTCTCTCCTGATTTGTTGAATTTGGGTATTTCAGCATCTCACCCTCAAAACACGATCATCATTCAAATGAGCAAGTAACCACCTTAAGTATAACCTCTCCAACTCACAACCGACCAATGAAAAAGGATACTATATATCTTTATGGAGAATCTTCCCTAACAACAGTGTTCCATTTTGAGACAACCCAAATAAAACAACTCATTACAAAGTTTTAGTAGAGAAATTTGCAAAAACCTGTTATCAGCCTGTATATTAATGTAAGTCAAAAATATTATAGAGATTTCTTAGTGAGTTTTTACATTTGTCTCTTTTTATTTGTCTGCTGATCCCCTTATTAAAAAGTATAATCGGAGAACTCTCAAATGATAGACCCAAATACCACTTCTGCTGATACAGCACCAAATGTCCACGACAGAAGAAAAGTTGTAAAAAAACTCCTTACCGGTGCAGGTTTCATTGCAGGTTGTGCTGTACTTCCAGACACATGGATCAGACCCGTCGTTGGCCAATTCACCCTCCCCGCCCACGCCGCAACCAGTGGTGTCCTAGATGCCATTGACAGCGTTACGGTTGGTGATTTAGAAGCAGCAGCTGAGGCGGCTGTCGCCGATACCGTCAGTGGAGAATACAATACAACTGAAGTGTATAGTCTCAGCGGTATCTCTGGAAATTCCAAAAAATTCTCATGGTTGAGCAAAACCGGGGCCTATTACGGTGGCCAGGTTAAATTCGTATTCAGTGATGGATTTGAATTAGTTGTTCCGAATGCAGCAAAATCCCATGGGGCTAATGGAAGTACATCCAACTACAATCAAGCATTTTATTTTTGCGGAACAGACTTTCCAGCAGGTGCTGCGGAAAACAATGGCGGCAGAGCCTCCGTTTTCACTCCGCCTGGCAGCGGCGCCAGCTCGGTCACTATGCATTACAACAGATAAATAACCAAGCAGACCACAACTGAAACAACACAACGCTCCGGAAACAGTTACCCTCCGGAGCGACTCTCTTCATATATCCTGCAGAAAGTTATCGCTCCCCCCCGTTATACGGAAAATAATTCCTCGATTATTTTCATTCCAAAACAAGAATAATCGTCCCACAACCCTTTGCAAATAAGGGTTCCAGCATCATTAACCCCCCTGATGAAAGAGAGGAAGCGCACAATAAAAGTTCTTGATAGTGACAGACAAAGCGAATAGATTAGGCCTGTTTGTCTCGAAGGTAAAATTTTCGCAATGGATATTACAAGTAGATAACTTATAGCTGATGCCGTAGAGAACTATTGACGGCACACAGTTTGTCTTTTTTTCACACAGGATTCTAATTATGACAGGTGTAGCCTTAGGCGTATTTTTAGTAGCATTAAATGTTCTAATGGTCGAACTTACGCTCATACGTACGTTTGATATTTTATGGTATCCCAACATGGCCTATCTGATTATTACCCTGGCCATGTTTTCCTTTGGACTGGCGGGTGTATATTCATCCCTGCGGCCAATTGACGAGAAGGCAAATCTCAACAATCGGATTGCCATACTGTCAGCACTCACAGGTATATTTGCCCTTTTGCTGCTGCCGGTACTCGACAATTTTCCCTTTGACTATAAAGAAATAGGTGTCACCACCAAACATGCGTTAAAGAATTTTTCGGTCATCTACGTTTTTATTACCATCCCTTTCTTTCTTGGCGGTATCATCTTATCTGCGGTTTTCTCTAAATATTCCAAACAAATTCAGCGCCTTTACTTTTGGGATTTAGTCGGTGCAGCTATAGGCTGCGTGATTCTCATTCCCCTATTACCTAAAATCGGGGCAGCTGGATTGCTATTTATCGCCTGTGGGTTAGGCTTTTTGGCATCCGCACTGTTTGCGGAAAATAAAATATGGAAGGGAATCGCCGTCGTCGTAGGCCTTTCTATTTTCATCTACCCACTCACCAGAGATCACTATATTGAATTTGAGCCGCATATTGACAAAAGAGGTCTGAAAACCCTGAAGAGCGGAGGTCATGAAGTTACAGTCTGGGATCCAATTTCAAAAATTGATATTATCAGCTATCGGGAGCTATATAAATGGATCGCTTACGATGGTGGCAGCCAGACCAGTTATTTTTATGATTTTGATGGTGATTACGAGAAACTGCTGAAAGACGTACCTGCGAATGTACAAAGGCATTTCTGGGGTCTCATCGTTTTACCTTCCCACTATTTAAAACAAAACAGCGAGCAGGAAGTGCTGGTAATAGGCAGTGCTGGAGGTCAAGAGACTAAAGCGGCTTTAGCCTATGGCGCTTCACACGTTGACGCAATTGAACTGGTTGGTGCAGTCGTTGACCTGGGCAAAGGCAGATACAACGATTACATCGGCGGCGTGATGAACGATCCCCGAGTAAATGCACAGAAGGGTGAAGGCCGTAGTTTCCTGCGAAATTCCGATAGGAAGTATGACATCATCCAGATGATGAGTAACCATAGCAGCTCCAGTATTGCAGCTGGCAGCGGGTCCTTAAATACAACCTACCTGCAGACAGCTGAAGCATATATGGAGTATTTCACCCACCTCAAAGATGATGGCATCCTCCACATTAATCATCATATATATCCTAAAATGGTCAACACTGCGGCCCTGGGATGGAAGAGATTGGGCAGATCGGATTTTCGCAAACATGTCGTTGTATTTGAAGTTCCAAATGCCCAAGACAACCTGCCGACCACACTCATAAAAATGAGCCCATGGACTGCAGAGGAAATTGACAAACTGACAGCATTCATGCATCACCCACAAACCCTGGTTGTAAATCCGCTTGATCCAGTTAAAAGTTACCTGTCAGACGATTTTTTCACCGGGGATTTCCCGCAGGATATAGTGGATAAAGCGGAGTATCGCATTGCTCCCTCCACAGATGACAAGCCATATTTTAACTTTATCCGTAAAGGCTTTGCTGAAACCGCAGTAAACAATGAAACCTTCACCAATGACTCTGTAGCCAGATTACTTAACTCACGCCTGCAGGGCGGTGTGCCACGGGATACTATACACCTCTATGTTACAGCAGCAGCATCATTTGTTTTTGCCCTGATATTCCTCTTTGTCCCTCTGCTTTTTTCAAAAGCTGGTAAAGCCAAGTGGGAGAACAAGAAGAGTTTCTTAAGTTATTTTGCCTGCCTCGGTGCCGGATTTATTTTACTGGAGCTGGTCTTCGTTCAGATTTTCATGAAGTTAATCGGGTACCCGCTGTACACCTACTCAACAGTCATTTTCATATTCCTCTTTGGGGCTGGACTTGGCAGTTTGATGTCCGAGCACTTAGGCGTATATCAACCACGGCGCTGGAAGTATGCCTTTATCGGCGTTGTTGTCTCCGCCCTCTTTATTGTGGCGGTCCACCCATGGTACTTTGATGTTTTTCTGAAGATGAATACGATAGTACGAATTGCAGCTGCATCGGCGTTGATCTTCCCGCTTGCCTTCTTCTTAGGTATGCCTTTTCCACTGGGCATCCTCAGTGTGCGGGATAAGGTGTCAGGCACCATCGCCTGGGCATGGGCTATGAACGGATTGTTCACCGTTATAGGCGGTTTCTTGAGTGTGGTATTGTCGGTTCAGATTGGCTTTAAGGCAACAGTACTAGTGGCAATAGCGATCTACCTTCTTGCCGCATTCTTCTTTAAACGAATTTACACCGAGGCTTAAGGAAGTTTCAGAGCGCCTCAGATAAGCACCACCTGTAAATACACAACCCCATAATCTGTTTAAGCCTTAACAGATTATGGGGTTTTTTTATACACTACGATTAGTTTTCTTAGTTGTGTGCCAGACTATTCAACCCTTCCCTTGTTATCAGTGAGCTTTGCCCCTCAAGATCGCTGACAACCACACCCATCTCATGCATTATCTTAAGCAGCTGACATGTGTCTTTCAAGCTCATTTCAAGCTTATTAGCGATTAATCCTGACTGAACCACCTGGGGTTGTGGATTACTAAGATTTTCAGCCAAAACTCCGAGGACCTGTAATTTTTTAGATTGTATTGACATGATGATCCTATCTTGAATAAATCGGTGCCTCCGCAAACGCCAGCATAAGCACCTTAGAATTTGAGGAAAAACAACAAATATTTTAACATCGAATTTGCTGTCAACAACGGCTCACCCCGCAGGCTGAGCCACCGTAACCATCCTTCTACTACTGCAATACCTGATACAAAGGTTTGGGAAAATCCTTCTTAAGCTTTTTGAGAAAATTCTCCCACTTTTGCCCAAACTTGTAAAACGCCATGGAAGCAAGTTTCTTCGTTACGATCGCATTCCTATATGCCTGTAATTCCTCAGAATTGAAAATTGACATAATCGCATCACGCCCCAATTTACTGATAAGTACCGAGGGAATGTAGTGCTCCATAACCAGCCAGACAAGGTCTTCATCCGCAATTATCTCATCGAGTTGCTCCACAAGACTATCCTGCAGGGAGAAAATCTGTTCACTTGTTTTTTCCGATAGATCAAACAGTGGAATAGCTGAATCCGCATCATATATCTTCATCAGCAGATCCGTTTCCATGCTGGCATAACTGGTTACGAGATGGATAATATCCTTGATAAGCTCGCACCTGGTCTTTGTGTCGTTGAGCAGTTTCTCTTCGTACTGATCCTGAAAGAGAAAGGCGGTAAGTACCTCAGCAATGGAACTGCTGAAAACGCCACCTTTATTAGCGGTAGAGTCCTTAATGTGCTTTATGGTAGTGGTCGTAGCAATATGCCTCCTGGCAACGTCATCAAAAAAAACATTTGCTCCTTCAACAATAAACTTAAGCTCCTGAAAAAGTTCCAGAAAACCTTTAATGTTAGTCTGATTAACAGTGTCTTTGAAGCCCCCACAGGGAATGAACGCTTCGATATTCGCCTGGGCAATATATTTTCTGTTGTCAGCATTAGCCAGAAAAGTGCGGTGAAAAAGCGCTCCATCTTCTATTACCGCTCCGTCAGGAAGGGTTATATCCCTGGCGGAAAGAGGAACCCTAAATCCCTGTGCACTGAGTTTGTCTAGAGGAAAGCTTAAAGAATTCGCCCTGGGGGTCGAATTTCTCATAAAGGCTATCTTCATCAACTCTTTTTTGTCCAGTCCATTGGGATCAAAAAGTATTGATCCTCCATCGATTATAAGACAAATTTTCCCCTTGTAGCACTGTATCTCATTGGCGCCGAGGTCGCCGTCCGGCCCGCCGGTGATCATCAGGTTAAGTTGCTCTTCCTTCCCTTTATAGTGGGAGATAAGAGAGCGAAAAGAACTCATCACACAGCTGGTTGTCATTCCGCTGGATTCGATGCGCCCGCCAATCCGCTCATAGATTTCATCCATATTATTGCTAAGAATAACAGATGAACCATCAATTTCCAGCTCCACACCCTGCTCCCCCCGATCAAAAAGACCGAAGAGTTCTCCCGAATCAAGAACGCCATAGGTATCATGGGGGATACCGAAACTTTTGCCGGTGGTAATTGTGCGCCAGTATTGATAGCCCCGTTCCCTTGCGCGAAGGGCAACGGCGTCCATCAATGGAGCGGTACCTTCGTCAGGTCCAAAAAAGAGCAGTTCCGGTGTGCCATAGTAGTCGACTATTGAACTGTCGAGAAGCATGAGATCCATCATCCCTTCAGTGTAGTCGAGCAAGGCATCCATGGAGTAACTGGCAAAATGTGGATGGGGAACAACCACTCCCTTTGAGCCACTTTCACATATGTCTTTATGCTTCAGCCTCTGTGCCTTGGGGCCAAGTGCATAATTCAGTAAAACAGCGTTGTCGAGTTCTGTCGCATGATTGGATTTTGAAACCCGAAGAAGCCGCAACCCTCCTCTGGCGATATCATCGGCGCGCAGATGGGTACCACAGGAATAATGGCCGTTCACGTAGAAAACACCGAAAACAAACTGGCTGAATACCAGTGGATCCAGGATAGTGTTGTCAAAGCGAAAAGAGAACGATCGTTTTTCTTCCTTATAAAAATTGGTTTTCAGAGTAGCGGTGACAATCTTGAACATAAATTTAAAGATGTCATAGCCGAGACTAAAGTCTATAAAACGAGAGGATATAATTTTATCAAATTCCAGCCATTTCTTTCCCACCTCTTCGACTGAAATTTTCTGTGGAGCATTGGGATTATATTTCTTCTCAAAAATCTCAAAGAGAAATTTGAAGAGATCATTATTTCTGGCTGCCACATCTTCAATGAGTGCAGCACCATATATTGACTTATTCGAGCTCTGCAGTCGTTTGGCAAATGTGTCCTGGTGATCTTTACTGGTGAGGCTCTGAAGGATTTCTTTGTCCGCCGCATTTTCACTTTCTTTGTAAATAAACAAATGGGTAAAATCGATGGCATTTCCCGCAAAGAGCATTTCATCAAAAGTGAGTTGGCCCTGCAGGTAAAAATCAGTTGCCGTATTAATAGAGAGAGCAAGAAACGAACGAAGATCTGCAAGCAGAGAACTTTCCTGGGAGCGGGTCATCTCACCCTGTATATACAGTGCACAAACAGATGACGGGGCAGCGGAGGTAACAAAATACGGTTCCCAGTAAGCCCGAAGCAAAGTAAAGCCGTGATCTGCAAATAACTTTCTTATAACAGGGAGCTGTGGTGACTCAAAATCACTGTTGAACATCAACCGTGTTTCGCCAGTTTCAGGTAGATTAAATACCTCTATAAGTGGCGTGACTGACTTTTCACAGTTGATCAGAAAATTTTCATATCGCCTTCTTGTATGTTCAGGTGTTGACTCAAAATCCCCTGCAAGTGAGAAGAGATATCTCGAAGATGAAAATTCTTCCGCCTTAAAATCCGCCACCATCTCTGGCCTGATGATATAGGTGTAATAGTTGCTTTTGGGGCTATAATAGTATTCCCGTGGGTGTCCACAAATATGATCGGACAGAACAAGCTCCATACTGTCTCTGGTTTCTTCAGTGGCTATCCGCACCCACTGCACGTCTGTTCCTTGGGTGAAATCAAAATCGATATGCCCGACCCGGTCATAGAGAACGACCTTACCATCAATTAACTGGATGGAGTTGGCAATAGCCTGCAGCAGGCCAATAAGTGAGTCTTTTTGGATATATTGGAAAAAATATTGCGGAAGCCCCAGGTCTTCAAGAAGAATACCAGCAGCCATATTAATGCAATTAGCAGTGATCAACCCCTTAGATGACAGATCAATAACCGCTTCATAGAGGAGTCTGGAGTCCAACCCCTCACTTTGAGCTCTATTAATAATATTAGCACCCTGGGTTACGAATCCGGGGGTGCTGACGCGAGATTCCATGGTATTCTCCTGATAGGACATCAGTTTATGTTTTTTATGAATGTATTTTGTGAAGGTGCTTAACCCGGCTTACTTCGCATTTGCTTGAGTTAGGGGTTAGATCAACCACCCTGCCAGGAGCAGGATGATTGTTTAATCCCTAACCCGAATAAATCGGAACGTTTTGAAATGCTTGGATAAGTACCTTCACCAAATTATTTTCTGCCACAAAAACGCAGAAAATAATTTATAAGGTACTAAAAAATGTCAACCTGCGACAGGTCCTTCAAGAGGGACTCCATTTGCGTCCCACTCTCTCAACCTGTAGTAATCACTAAGCATGAGTTCCATTTCATCGGCAGTAAGCGATTTTCCTGAAGGCAATGACTCCTTGTGTATACGCTTAGGCAGCCTGTCATCTTCTGCAGTCAAACCCTCTTGCAAATTAAATGCTCTGGTCATGTTGAGGATAGTCCTGGCAACCTTCTGCAAGTCTGCCAGACTGCTGGGTTGGCCAGTGACAGCGCGCAGGGCTGGTTCAAGTTCTTCCCAGGTATACATGTCCCGATAAAATCGGCAGAGCACCAGGGTGTCAAATATATTGAGGCGATCTTCATACTCAATGAGCAACTTGGCCTTGTCTTCGGTTTGCTCCGGTGGGATGATCCCTGAGAGTTCAGGCTTGTAAAAGGTTGTCCTCAAGTGACATGCTCCTCTTGGGGAGGTACCAAAAGTGAGGCCCATTCCTTTTAATGCCCGGGGATCATAGCCTGCAGGCTCCATCCCTTTGACATGTATTGCAATGTCTTCAAGGCCCCAGGCTTCTGAAGCTGGAATAATGCCATTTGCGAGAATTTCACCAATGCCTTCTCGATCCGATATCATCTGCAGCAGAGTCGCGATCTGGTCAACATTGCCATATTCAATATCGAAATCAATCTTGCCACGCAACTTTGCCTCTATAGCAAGACCACAGAGATTACCGGCAGTAATTGTGTCCATTCCAAGTCTATCGCAGATATCGTTGAGATAAACAATTTCAGCCATGTCATCAACCATACAGAGCCCGCCGAAGGAATATATCGTTTCGTACTCTGGCCCTTCGAGCTTAAGTCCTTCGTGACGACCTTTTTTTATGGTAGCCATTCGGCCACAGGCCATAAAACATTTAGCACACGAATGTGGTTTTACGTCATGATCTTCATGAAATTTTTCCCCACTGATCTGCTCCCAGTGTTCGCAGGATCCCTGGCTCCAATATTTTGCAGGAAAGGCGCCTACATTGTTCATGAGAGAAACCATCATGGTCGTGCCCATCGCTTTATACGCCTTCGCACCCGGGCCCTGACTGTTTTTACTGCCAAATTCTCTGGCAAACTCCGCAACACCATCCGGGTCAGCGTACTGCCGCTTCCTGTCTCCCTGGAAAACTATGGCCTTCACGAGTTTGGACCCCATAACAGCCCCAGCTCCAGTCCTGCCTGCACATCGCCATTTATCATTGGCAATAAGGGCAAACTTGACCATCTCTTCCCCTGCAGGCCCAATTGTCACCGCACCAGGTTTTCGATAATTTTCTACATCAGTTGAAAAACGATCCAAGGCAACTTCTTCTGCTTTAATAGAATCAGTGCCCCATAAATCTCCGGCATCATGGAACTCTGCACCCTCAGGGGTAATTGTCAGAACAGTTGGACGCTCTGACTTTCCGGTCAGGATTATTGCATCAAACCCTGCTGAATCGATGGCCTCAGGTACTTTTCCACCAGAATAGGATTCGGCATAAAAACCGGTAAGGGGGGATTTGGTAAACACTCCGTAGCGGCTCGCACCCCACATCCGCCCCCCGCAGAAAGATCCTGTTGCAAAAATAAGATGATTCTCCGGTGAAAGAGGATCGACTCCCGCCTTATTTCGCTCAAGCAACAGACGTGTGGCGAGTCCCTTGCCCCCAAAACATTCAGCAAGGACATCATCGCTGACCGGTTCTATGGTGACTGACTTGTCTGTGAGATTGATTGTTAAAGTGCGATTATAGTATCCAAACATGTGTTACCTCGTTGATCATAAATAATGCAGACCGAGGTGACAGGTGAATGGTTTGTTCTTTCACCCACCCCGGTCACTCCTGTGAAACCTGCACAGCCCAGTAGTCTGTCGGCCCCGTGAAACCTGAAGCAAACAACACATTGATATCTCACCAAACAGCACAATTGTCGCGGATCGTGCACATGGAATACATCTTACAATCAATATGTTATCCACTCCAGCAATGTCGATTACAATAGAATCCTAAGCTGTAGCTACAACATTGAACTCTTAAGAGATAGCGGTCAATCCGTTCTCTATAATTTCCATACCCTTATCCAGCTGTTCATCGGTAATAACCAGCGGCATGAGAAGACGTATAACATTTCCGTAGGTACCACAGGACAAAATGATCAGGTTTCTCTCTAGACAAAAATCTACAAGCTGCTTGGCTTTTTCAGGTGCAGGTGTCTTCTTTTCCCGATCTGAAACAAGCTCTATGGCTATCATCGGACCAACACCTCGCACATCTCCAATGAGTGCATGCTTTTCCTGAAATGAGGTGAAAGTTGCATGAAGTTTTTCGCCAAGCTGCTTCGCCTTGGTGAGGAGATCTTCTGACTCAAAGATATCAAAAACCGCAAGTGCAGCCTCACAGCACATAGGATTAGCACTGTAGGTTCCACCAATACCAGCAGGGTGTACGGAATCCATTATTTCCTTTTTACCTATCACCGCACTAATGGGCATTCCGGCACCAAGACTCTTAGCTACAGTTGTAATATCTGCCTCAACTCCGTAATACTCCATTGCAAACATATAACCAGTCCTGCCGATACCGGTCTGAATTTCATCCGCAATCATAAGGACTGAGTTTTTCTCACAAAGGGACTTCAGTTTCTTGAAATACTCTTTAGGAGGTGCAATAAAACCACCTTCGCCCTGAACAGGTTCGATGATGATTGCAGCTGTCTGCTCTGCACCAACATAACTAATAAAGAAATCTTCCAGATGCTCTGCACATTCAAGATTACAACCAGGATGTTCTTGACCAAAAGGACAGCGGTAGCAGTTTGCGTATGGGATACGATACACTTCAGGTGCGAAGGGACCGAGGCCGTGCTTGTACGGCTTAATCTTAGAAGTAAGTGTCATACCCATCAAAGTACGACCATGAAAAGCATTCTCAAAAGCAATTATTCCAGTTTTCTGGGTGTGATACCTGGCTATTTTAATTGCATTTTCAACGGCTTCGGCACCGGTACTTACAAACATAACTGATTTTTTTGAATCTCCAGGGGCTGCATCACACAACTTTTCAGCCAACTCTACAGGTGATTCATAGGGAGCTACCATAAAACAGGTGTGTGTTAATTTTTCAGCCTGATCTTTCAAGGCCTTAACGACCTTTGGGTGGGAATGGCCTACATTCATCACCGCAATACCGCCTGCAAAGTCGATATAGTCCTGCCCCTCGACATCTGTAATAATCGCTCCTTTGGCATGGGAGATATATTTTGTTGTTGCGCTGCCAAAACCTTTTGCAATAACGTTATTACGACGCTCGTGGAGAGCTGCATTTGTTTGTTGCTTAGTCATTTCTTCACCTTTTTGATTTGTTTTAACTTGACCAACTACACTGATAACACCAATTAAGCAAATACAATGCCAGAAGTACTCATACAGAAAATACAACGCAATAACATCAAGATACAGCCCAAAAGAAGTACTAATACTTTTCAACCTGATGCACATCAGCATCACACAGACCTATCCTGCCGTTCTTGCACGACAATCAGCCGATACCAAACTGCATCAAAATGAGCCCGCAGAAAATTACGAAGGAAACATGGGAGTTCAACCCGTTTTACGTCCTTGTTACAGTAAGTTATATTAAAAGGAAAAGACGAATTGACAGGATCAGGAGGTGGCAGAATACCACTTCACAGAAAATATTCAGCGTTACAAACAAGCCCCGATGCAATACAGCATCAGGGCTTGTTTGTTATGGCGATTTTTACAGAGAACGGATGGTAAACTCGACTAATTTTTCAGGACACCAGACTTTATAACTACCGTCATCAAATTCCAGGTTTTTCGACTCAACACCAAAGCGAGCTGTCATCACCCATGGATAAATAGCGGTAAGCGCAGTCACACAAATATTTTCAGATTTCTCTTTATCAATCATAGGACCTTTCAGATAAATACAGTCACCTTTTTTCATAAGATCACAGTCACACTGGGTGACTTCGATCTTAACTTCTTTATCAGGCTCCAGTTGCATTTTAAAACTCCAATGTAAATGTTAAGTGGCATCAATTGCAATAAGACAGAGTCGAGCAGACCAACTGGCTACAAGCCATGTTTTTGCAATTTTCTCACCACAGTTGATTGGCAAATATTGAGAAATGTTGACATTTGCCTGGTTGTCTTACAATGTTGCTTTGCTTTAATAAGGAGTTGTTTTTCTACCTCTTTAAGAGTTGACGACAAATCCACCTGTTCAGATGA
This sequence comes from Desulfobulbaceae bacterium, assembly GCA_024227155.1. Taxonomy (GTDB): domain Bacteria; phylum Desulfobacterota; class Desulfobulbia; order Desulfobulbales; family Desulfocapsaceae; genus Desulforhopalus_A. The sequence goes on along the minus strand of JAAELB010000339.1, from coordinate 21,265 downwards.
AGAAACCAGCTCAAGGTCAGGAAACAACGGCGTCCTATTTTTTTCTATACTGGCAAGATACCTGTCTAAGGTTGCCTCCTCACTAAGGACAACTCCATTTTCAATTATACTTTTTAACTCACGCACGTTACCGGGAAAGGAATAGTCTTGCAGTTGTGCTACAACAGCAGAACTGACGTGGGTGGACCTGTTATATTTTTTATTGTATTTTTCCAGATAAAATTGAACCAACCCAGGAATGTCATCCCTGCGATCACACAACGCAGGTATCTCTAAGGTAAAGCTGCTGAGTCGGTAAAATAGATCTTCCCGGAAGAGGTTGTTACTCACACGATCCTGCAGATTTCTATTGGTTGCAGAGATTGTAGCGCACTCCACCTTTATTATTTTTGTTCCGCCAAGTCGTCTGAATTGCTTATCATCAAGATACTTAAGAAGCTTTGTCTGCAGATTTATAGGCATGTCGCCAATTTCATCGAGAAAAAGAGTTCCCCCTTGAGCCAATTCAAACAAACCGACTTTACCAATTTCTGCCGCACCACTAAAAGCACCCTTTTCAAAACCAAAGAGCTCTGCCTCCAGAAGATTTTCAGGAATTGCGGCGCAATTTATCTCTATAAATGGGTTCTCACGCCTGATGCTGTTTTTGTGTATAGATTTTGCCAATAGCCCTTTGCCGGTACCTGAGGCACCTAAAATCAAAATGTTCGAGGCACCGATATGTGCAAGCTTCAAAGACTTTTGAAGAATTTGTTTCATCAGACTACTGTCGGCAATGATGGTGTTGTTTTCAAGTTCGCGCAGTGATAATTCTGACAACTCTTCTTTATACTTTGCGGTAAGTTTTTTGTTTTGCTCAAACTTACTGCGTAAAGTCTGGAGCTCTGTCATGTCTCTTTCGTTAACAACGATGAGGACAATGTTGCCGTCTTCGTCCCTCGCCGGAGTCCCGGTGCACAACAGGAGCCTGTTGGTTTTATGCACACGCTGAACAATTGTCTCCTGCTCACCGCTACCAAGAACTTTGGTAGTGACTAACTGGTCAAAGTTGTTCTTGTCGAGAAACTCTGAAACATTCTTACCGACAACGTCTTTAGCCTTAATACCATTGAGTGATTCCGATGCGCTGTTGATGGTAACGACGACACCGTCACCATTACAAACCCAAATCCCATCTGAAGAGGCACCGATAATAGTCTCTAGCTGTCGACTAAGTTCCATATAAGTATCTGACTGTTTGACGGAAACTTCAGAAAAATCAGAGAGGTTGAAATTTATGACTGCACCGGTGACACCCTGAACAGACCTGAGAGGATTGACATGAACTACCAATTGCCCCTGAACCACAGCCACCGATTGATTCATCAACGATTTCCCGCTTTGTAAACACTCCATCACTAGAGGATGAAAGCCAGGAAGAACCTCAGATATTTTTTTACCAATAAACTCTTTTGCGACAATTTGTAATTGTTTTTCACTCGCCCGGTTAACACGGGAGATAATCGCAAACTTATCAGTCGCAATAATGCCACTGCTGAAATATTCAACAATGTCTTTATCACTAATATCCTTTATCACAGCAGCCACCTAGGTTATTAAATAGATATTTATGAAAGTTTCCGTTCGAAAATCAAGTGATTGAGGCGATGTCAAAACATGTGAAGGATTATGCGGCATAGACACGCCCGAAGAGATACAACACAGCCCTCAACCCCATAGAAAGGTTGGGTTACAAAGAAAAAACAACAGTCCCCCATGCACTACATTCTGCACAGGGGACTATATTACAACAAACCAGGAAGCTAGACAATCAGGCTTTTACCGGGGGTACTACTGTGACCGCAATTTTACTCTTTTTCATAACACCCTTTATTGTACTGCCAACAGATGTCTTTGAGAATAAATTCTGATGTCCACCAAGCACAATTAAATCACATCCTTTTGTTTCAGCATTCTGCAGGATATCCTCAACAATTTCACCGTAGCTGATTACAATTTCGCGTGATTTAATATCGGTAAAGGAATCCTCAATACCTTCCTGGCTACAGAAATCAAGAATGGATTTGCGAATCATTGCATTTGAAGAAGTTTTTCCAAGCATGGATTTATGCGCCGATACTTTATGGGACTCAACCAGCTCTTCCCATTGATGAGTACCAACCAGATTTTTAATCCTTCCGTCCACATGCTCAGGTAATTTTTCAATAACATAAAGTAAATAAACGGTAGCATGAAAACGTGTAGCAACCGCTATTGTGAAGTCGAGAGCTTGCTGACAATTTGTTGATAAATCCGTAGCAAAGAGAATCGACTTAATTGGTTTTAACATGATGTTGCCATCTCCTAATAAAATAAAACATAACCCGAAAACATCGCAATTATTAAAAATACTTGGATGACTGCTTTGACTTCTATGTCAAAGCAGTCATCACTTTTTCCTGGGGATTGCACAATAGTTATGCCATACGTAAAGTTGTTCTATATAGATGATTCTCTATGAAAATTCACTAATATTTCTTCGCCTACATACCAACAACAGAAGGAAGCCACATAACTATTTCAGGAAACACCATAATGAGGACCAGACAGACAGCCTGCAGTCCAATAAACGGCCAGACCGATCTATAAATATCTCCCATTGAAATCCCAGGAGGCACAACCCCTTTCATGTAGAACAGAACAAAACCAAAGGGAGGTGTCAGGTAGGCCATTTGCATATTAACGATAAACAGGATACCGAACCATAGTGGGTCAAACCCGAGAAGAGTTATTAACGGCACATAGATTGGAACCGTGATCATGATAATAGGCAGATCATCCATTACCATCCCAAGTAAAAAGAAACTAAACATCATGGCAATGAGAACGGACCACCTGTTCATGCCTATCGAGTCTATAAGTTCCTTCAACAAAAGGGGTAGCCCCAGCGTATTAACCACGGCTGAAAATGCAAGACAACCGATAATAATCCACAGGACCATACTGGTCAAAAAGGCGGCCTGCTCAGATGCGTTGAACACCGTCTCCATTGACTTCTTAAAAGATCTATTCCTGACAAACACAATACACATAGCAACAGCCGCACCTACAGCAGCTGCCTCGGTGGGTGTCGCGAGACCTGAAAAAATGGTCCCCATAATGGAAAAGATCAGGATAAACGGCATGGTCAAATTTTTCAGGGAAGACCATTTTTCTCCCCAAGTTGCCCTCTCTTCAACAGGGATTGGCGGAGCAAGTTCCGGATTTATCAGGCTTCTGATTAAAATATACGAAACAAAAAGAAACGCCAGCAACAAGCCGGGAATAATACCGGCAAGAAACATTTTACCAATGGAGAGGTTGGACAATGATGCATAAACAATCATTGTTACACTAGGTGGAATGAGAAAGCCCAGAGCCCCCCCTCCTGAAATACAACCGATAGCCAGAGAGGTTTTGTAGTTTCTTTTAAGCATCGCCGGAAGCGCAATCAACCCCATGGTCACAGTTGCAGCACCAACGATACCTACCATAGCTGCAAAAATAACACAGATCAGCACTGTTCCTATGGCAAGACCACCCGGTACCGGTCCAAGCCATCTGTAAATCATCTCAAATATTTCATCGGCGATCCCTGATTTTTCAAGAAGACATCCGATAAAGATAAACAGAGGTATTGCCAAAAGAATAATACTAGTCATACTTTCGATGATCGACGGCGGCAACATTTGTAAAAACCTGGGACCATTTATTAAGTATAAGGCAACGATACCTACACTTCCCAGGGTAAAGGCAACCGGTGTTCTCATGACGAAAAGAACAATGACCGCCACAAACATGAGCAATACAATTAAAGCGGGATTCATTGCACACTCCCTTTCTTAAAATCCAAAATAATTTTGCCTAAATCCGCAAATATCTGAAGAATAAAAAACACAGCACCAAGCGGCAGCAGCATTTTCACAGGCCATAACACGGGACCAAAAAGAGTGTGCGAATGCTGATTAGTTGCAAAGGCATGCCAGGCAAATTTATATCCCTGCCAAAAGAGGACGACAAACATAAAAAGAGCGACGAAAGAGACAATAATATCCGCCGTGAATTTTACTTTTTTGGGAAAATACTGATAGATAATATCAACTGCGACATGGCCTTTTCTAAGAAGGACCCAACCACCGGTCAAAGCAACATAGGCTGCAAAAAGATAACCGCACAATTCATGAACCCAAATAGTCGGGCTGTCAAAAAAATACCGTGCAATAACCTCATAAACCATCAGAAACATGAAAACAAAAATCAAGTTACTGGATGCCTTGCCGACCATTTTGTTTAATTTTTCTATAAAAATTATTACTTTTTCAATGGTTTGCATTATTTATCCTAAGATTTACTCCCTTTGGACACCTCCCTAGAAGGCTGCAGTGCAGGTAATCCAAAGGGATAATATGGGTTATTTACAGGTCATACCCACGACTTTTCAGATCTTTTTTAACCAGAGCAATATACTCAGCAGAAAGCTCGTCTTTGGTGAGTTCTTCATCCCACATTTGAACTGCGGTCTTAATCCATCGTTGCATAACATCATCAGGAAGCGCTAGAAACTGAGCCCCAGAGTCGGTCATTTTGCCCATAACACTTTTGTTCTCAGCATTAAACGCCTCAACCATGTTCACAGCAGAATCTTTGAGAGCTTGGTCAAAAATCACCTTAAGGTCTGCAGGAAGTTCGTTCACTCTGTCCTGATTGGCAATTACTTCACAGTTCTGGGCACCGGATATGTACGGAGTAGTCTGATACTTTGCTACCTCATAGGTTTTGGCAAGATAACTTTCCGCATGATTTCCACTGATTTCTGCATCAATAGTTCCCCGGGAAAGGGCCACATATATCTCAGAAAAAGGAATAAAGACGGTGGGAATTTCCATTTTTTGCAATGTTTTTGCGATGGTGCCGGACGCTCTAACCTTCATTTTCTTCAAATCTTCCCAGGTGTTAATTGGATTTTTAGAAACGATGGTGTAGCCGTCCATAATAAGTGGCGCACCATAATAAACACCTTGAGTGGCATATGCATCCTTGAAAAAGGCATTAACTTCGTCTTTATAGATGAAATCCATGATTTCATCTACACCCCTGGGGTCTCCGGGCAATGCGAATGCTGTAGCTGCAGCAGGCAGCATTCCGCCGTGATAACAGGAACAGCTGGTGCCCATATCAATGGACCCCATGCCGACGGATTCAAAAATTGAGGGGCCTTTTACCAGAGCGCCCGAAGGCAGAACCTGAATACTAATACGGCCATCGCTCTTTTCCTTCACATCTGCCGCCAGTTGAGTCATGGCAAGAGTTACAGGATGATTCAGAGAAAACATGTTCTGCATCGTAAATTTGTATTTCTTCGCCGCATGGGCAGAAGTTATCATCATCATTGAACTAACCAGAACTGCAGCTAACCGTAATGACAACTTTTTTTTGTTCATTAACATCGTGTTCTCCCTTTTAAGAATATTGTTATTTATTACTTAGATGAAAAGCTGAATTCACCCACAACATCGTTCTAGCAATATTTTCCTGTTAACCGGCCTTGGTACCAGTCTATCATTTTCTGCAACATCCTCCTTTCAACCAGGTCACCCTGATCACCTTATTTTCTCATTTACCAGGATTAAATAATTAACCCCTGTGGATCGCATTTTTCACGGAGCACCCTAACCTCTTCACTGGTCGGAGGCTGCAACTCCGTGGCACCTGAAACATCTACCTCAAAGGCCATGTTTTCAAGAATCTGCTCGGGGGTAATACCCGGGTAATAGCTCTCCAAAACCATCTCTTTTGTGGTCTCATCAAAACCCATAATGGCCATATTAGTTATAACCTTCGATGGGCCTTTACCGGCAAGGCCAGCCCTCTCACGCCCTCCAGCCCCATCCAACCAGCCTGGGCTCGTCAAATAGTCTAATTTCTTTACAAATTTTCTTTTTTCATGCTGCATAAAAATGATACTGTCTTCCACAAATGAAGCCACATCCGATGCGCCTCCGCTTCCGGAAAACCTCACTTTCGGCTCGTAATAATCACCAATAACCGTTGAATTAAGATTTCCATAACAATCAATCTGGGCCGCACCCATGATCCCAACCACCTGTTTTCCGGTCTTCCTGTTCTGCATATAGGCAAAAGCATCAGAAAGACTCCCGTTCACTGCGGTATAGTACATAACCCGGGGGTCAGCTACAGCCAGAGGAAGCTCTTCAAGTGCCGAGTCTATCGCCCCTGTTTCAAAAAATATGCTACTGTTTGGTGCATTAATATGTTTGGCAGCCATCGCAGCAACCATGGAGATGCCGGTACCGCAAAATATAATGGAACCATCTGGAATCTGCCTGGCGGCAGCAATGGTCATAAGCTCTCGTAATGTGTAATCATCCACAGCAACAACTCCTTTTGGAACAAGGGGATTTAAAAGTGGCTATTTTCTATCAAGGTTAATTGCATACCCTGTCCTGGGATCTGCCTTAATTGCCTCCATACGCTCCTCACCTGCCATCTCAAGGCGTGCCTCGTGGTTTTTCACTCCGTGCACATAGTCCTTCAAATAATTTGTGTACAGAGCCTCATCGGAGGCAAATTTCTTATATTCTTTCAAGAAAAAAGGATCATAATCGTAGTGGTTGTAGCAGGCTGTTGGATATGCACCTCCTGGTAGATGAACAACAGCATCGACGCAAAAGTGTGGTATCTGGTTGGTGTCAGGTTTTAATTTCATCTCATGGGAGGAAACAAGTTCTTCACAGGTGACGATCAGTCTTTTTGCAGCTTTCGCCTGGTCAACATCGGCCATAGGCAGCCCATGTATCCTTGCGGTACCATTTTCGTCCGCCTGTTGCACATGGATAATAGTGACATCCGGGTTTATAGCGGGCACAAAGACCAGCTTCTCCGCATCAGCCCATTGACCAAAAGGATTTTTACCAACGATAAGCTTTTCGTCTGGAAGTTTCGGATCTTCCTCTCGCAACTCCTTTGAAAATCCCCACTCAGTGATAATATCAGTGCCTAGAGAAGAACGGGTGGGCAGAAAAGGAACACCCATAGCTCCAGCCTGAAACCTCAGAGTCATCTGATAGTTAGAATAGTCTTCAACAAGGACTGTACCATTCTGCACCGCCTGCTTGAAACGGATACAGGTGGGTGCAAATCTCCCATTTCCAGCATAGGCAATTTCCACCTTCTCAATACAGCCAGCCCCAACAAGTTCATCGACTCCCTGCCCGTTAGAGTGGGCATAAAGGTGCATGTTTTTCCTGCCCTGGCGAATAATTTCATAAACAGCGCCCATGGGGTTTCTGTTCACGGTGAATCCGCCGATAGACAAATGGCAGCCATCTGTGACAAAAGCAGCGATAGCCGAGGAAAGATCCATCAATTTTTCAGACATGATAGTCACAGCCCTTCATAAAGTAAAATGTGATCGCAATACCAGGGCACCTTACAAGTGAGCCATGGCCATAATCAGACTTATATTGCAACAACGGTACAACACCACCCGCTTTTATGCAATATTTTTCTGCATCGCGGGCCTTATTGTAAATATTGTAACCATATTGCTCTTACTGTTTCGCCCTGCGGAATAGTCAATTTGTAGACAATTAGCCATTGCGGGACAGATTACATAAACAGATCGTAACCGTTCACCGCCCCCTTCAAAAGATTGCATAACCGTTCGTCCAGTGCTCCAGGTTCGTTCAAGCTGGGCTCCTGGCTATAGTTGGCTATGCCAAGAGGCCTGATCGGACGAAAATGGGGTGCTGGTGAACGGTTACAACAAATCAGCAACAAGTTTGCCATGTTGCCAATCTATTTATTCCCGAATCAACGGCAAAATAGATATTACCCATAACCAATCATAGGATAACATTTCTACTGCCCTGCTAATTTACCCTACGATCCGTTCAATCAGAGCGGGCACAAACTGCTTAAGGTCCGCCACGACCAAAACATCAGCAACCTCGCCAATAGGCGCATCTTTATCCGTGTTAATGGCAACGACAAATTCAGACTTCTTCATCCCTGCCAGGTGCTGAATGGCTCCAGAGATACCACAGGCAACGTAGAGTTTTGGAGAAACGGTCTGGCCGGTGGTGCCAACCTGGCGACTATGATCGGCCCATTCCGAATCGACCACCGGGCGACTTGCGCCATATTCGCCCTTGAGAGCCTTGGCTAATCCTTCTATAATTTCCAGGTTCTCCGGTTTACCTATACCACGTCCAGCACTGACAATGACTTCTGCCTTTGAAAGATCAACCCCTCCCCCCTCACTCTCCTCGTACCCTTCAAACTCGACCTGAGCAGGGGCGTCGGTTTCGATCAACTCGACAGCTGGAGATCCCGTGGGCTCACTACTCAAACCGAATGCACCAACCTGAAGGGTGACCACCGTCTGAGCAGATTTTGATTTAACTTGCCGACGCAATTTAGAGTTGCAGACCGGAGCTACAGGGATGCCATCTACGACTTCCACCACTTCAGAGACCTGAGACGCCTGCAAAGCCAGAGCAATGCGCGGTGCCAGATCCCAACCGTATGATGAGTGGCTAAAGACCACCAAATCCGGCTGCTCTTTCGCTATAACATCCAACAGCAACTGTTTGTGCACTGCCGGATTAAACTCGCTGTATTTGCTGCTATCTGCAAGATAAAGAGTACCATCGTAAGCAGGCAGAGTTTTGTCGCTACCAACTAAAAACATGGCCGATGAAGCACCAAGCTCCTGGGCAAAGGCGACCAATTCATAATTAGAACCTAACAGCTCTCCATCTCTGCATTCTGCTACCAGTAATGTTTTCATGATTGCGCTCCTTAAGCAAGTACAGCGGTTTGATCTTTAAGAATCTTAACAAGCTGATCTGCCAGGTCAGCCACGTCACCTTCGAGTACCAGCCCACTGCCCTTTTTCTCAGGAAAATAAATTTTTGCGGTCTCCTGCCTGGCATCAACTTTCAGTAGCTCGGCTACCTCTATGGAAAGCAACTCTTTTTTCTTGGCTTTCATAATATTTGGCAAGGTGGGGTAACGAGGAGCATTTAACCCTAACTGACATGTCACCAGCGCAGGAAGAGAAGCACTGACCCGCGCCTTAGTTCCACCCTCAAGTTCACGCTTAGCCTTGACCCTGCCATCCTCAAAAGCAAAGTCAACAATGGTGGAAATTGACGGAATACCCAACATCTCGGCAACCAGAACGCCAACCTGAGCGCTACCACGATCCTGGGACTGCATGCCGGTAAAGATCATATCAAAATCTTTGTCTTTTGCGAACTCGACAATGACAGATGCAATCTCAAAAGGATCCTTTTGGCTACCATTATCATCATTTACATGGACACCCCGATCACAGCCCATCGCCAGAGCCTTTTTCATTGTTTCCTGGACCCGTTTTGAACCAATACAGAGTACCGTCAGATCGCTGTCACCCACCTGGTCCTTAAGCTGAATTGCCTGTTCCACAGCATATTCATCATATTCATTCATTCGCCATGCAAGATCAGCATCGCCATACCAGGTACCGGCATCGTCTATCTTGAATTTAGATTCCATATCCGGAACCTGCTTGATACATACGAGAATTTTCATCGTTTTACTCCAATATTTATTTTTTGAGCCTCAAGGGCGTTAGAGACACGAAACTAAGAGACTGTCCGAGACTCTACCTTCCAGGACGAGGCGAAACTTTGATGATTTACTTAAACTTCAGAGCAGTTTTCACATTTGCAACCAAATTGAGCAAACGGGGCCCAATATCATCCTCAAACACTTGGGGGCTGAGTTGAAAAGCAGCACCACTACAGCTAAATACCATAATAGCAGAACCATCCTCAGGCACCAGAGGCACAGCAATGGCGTGGGATTCAGGGCGCCAGTCACCAAGAGAAAGACAGTACCCTTTCTCCCCATAATCAATAACCGACTTATCAATTCCTGCTTTAACCCGGGAATAATCTTCTTTGTCACTCAGACGAATTTCCTCCAGCAGCTCCTCCCGCTCTTCTTTCGCCAGAGCAGCCAGATACGCTCGCCCCATGGAGGTGGTGCTTATGGAAATTTCCGAACCAACATTGAGTTGCACTGCGTATGTTGAAGCGTTTCGATAGGTGTCGATATAAACCATATTCAGACGATCACGCACCCCGAAATTCACCGAGGCCTTAGTGTGTTCAGCCAGCGCCTGCATCAGTGGCCTCGCTATCCTGCGAATATCCATCTGAGCAAGACTTGCATACCCAAGACTGAGAACCTCCGTAGTAAGGCGATACTTATTATGTTCAGGGACATATTCCAAAAATCCCTTTTCAGTTAGGGTATAGCTGAGCCTTGAGACCGTAGACTTGGCAAGACCGGTTCGCTCGGCTATCTGGTTGTTACCCAAAAACTGGTCACCGACACGAAAGCACTTCAGTACATCCAGCCCCCTGGCAAGGGCGGTAACAAACTTTCGTTCTTTCGGGTCCTTGACAGCCATTTGTTCATTCTCCCTTTCTTGTTTTCTTCAAACCAACCGCTAACTCCAGCTCTCAAAAAGCTCACCCGAGAACAGTAATTGCGAAATCTACACCATCTGTTCAAAAGTGCATTCTCGGACAAGCTCCTAGCCTTTGATAATACGAGGTAAGAGCATCTGATGGACCGGAGTAATCGACTTTGGATTCTGGTAGTTAGCCCCGGTGAAGGCCTGAATGTATTGTCGTAGCTTTGGCAAAAAGACAATCTCGTCAACAAAACCGCTTTTGGCACAGTAGGCTGGTCGCGACTTATCCCGATAATCTTCAATCATCTGGTTCATCTTATCGGTAACCGGACCGAGGTCATTACCGGCAGCATCTTCTTTTACCAGACGCCTGGCATATGAAGCTGCAGCGGCAGTTTCACCATGCATAACATAGATTTCTGTTAATGGAGTACCGATAGTAAATGCGTTATTGTTGTTCGCCTGGGGCCCACACATGATGTAATGGGCTGCAGCGGATCCCTTACGCAGCACAATGCACATCATCGAAAGCTCTGTCTGTTCGATGGAATAGACCAGCGATTGCCCCAAAGCGAGCAATTCTGCTTCTTCAGAGAGATCCCCGACATCGATCCCCGTAGTGTCCTGGAGCCAAATTATAGGTAGATTGTCACGACCACAGAGAGTGACAAACTCTCCCTGTTTAATGAGTCCCTCACGGTAATGCTTACCACCAACTGCAGGATATCCCCCCTTGGCATACTCAGGATAGTCTGGAAAGATTCCCTGCTGGTTACCAATAAAAGCAACTGGAAAGCCATCTACCTTTGCGATTCCAGTAAAAACCTCGCGACCATAATCGGGCCGATATTCCATAAACTCGCTATTATCGGTAAGTCTCGCAAGAATTTGTATGGAATCGTAGATACGTTTTTGATTCACGGGCAAAAACATATTTAGTTCATCTGGTGACATCCGGGGCGCTGCCGGCTCAGCAACTCTAAACATGGCCGGATCATACGCAGGCATCATACGCATATAATCTTTAATACCATCGAGAACACCCTGCTCGGTTTCATGGACTTCCCGAAAGTAAGCGGTTTTGTCAAAGTGAGTCTGAACTCTCCCGGGAGCTTTTCCCGTAAAACCTTTAGTAGCCTCTATGAGAGCTTTAGCGGCATCTTCATCGACATACCCTTTGGGATTCATCCCCCCGACAATCCCCGCACCACCGACAGCAATATTAGCTCCTTCGTGGGCCAGGAGAATTGTGGGGCTAATGCCCTGATAACCGCCACCCGCAGGATTCGTACCGTAAATAGCATTGAGAATAGGCACCCCTAAATGATTGAGATCCGCATGCCGAAAGAAAGGTGCTCCGCTGGACCTGCGCCCCGCATAGACAGTCTCCTGCTCCATAAGCTTCACGCCACTACAGTTAGTCAGCCACACCAAAGGTATATTCAGTCGCTTGGCCATGTCAGTGACCATGAGAATATTCTCGGACTGTCCAGCAATCCAGGCACCCGCCATGACTTTGTTATCAAAACCAATAATAACAGCCCATTTTCCTTCAATCTTGCCAATGCCATTGACAACTCCCGTACATCCTTCTTCATTATCCGTCGGATTATACAGGGTATGCAGAGGACTCCAGGTACCTTCGTCCACCAGATATTCAAGACGGTCATAGATAGTCATCCCACCGCGTTTATGTACCTTTTCAGCGGGAATACCGGCATTTTTGACCCGAAGATTTTCTTTTTCAATAATCTCTTCCTGTTCCCGAACCTGGTTTACGTTTTCCTGAAGGTGTTTTGCCTCACCCTCACTGATTTCCTTACCGATATCTGGCATTTTCTCAAAATACGGACGTAATGGCGTCTGCTTACGTGACATGTTGAATCCCTTTTATAATTTATATTTCCTGTGCCCACCCATCGGGCTCGCAAAATCTTTCACTTGCGTAATACAAAAAGTTAGGAGAGCAATTATACGCCCGCAATCAAACGCCCCAACCCGAATAAATCGGATTTTTTTTAAATGCTTGGATAAATACCTTGGGGCAATCGCTCTCCTTTTTCTACTCTGGATAAACTACCGATTAGCAACATCGCCCAAAGAGATACCTGCAACAATAGTCTTCTGAATATTACTGGTTCCTTCAACAACGCGAAGGGAATGGGCATCACGCAAGAAACGCTCAGCGGGGTACTCGGTGGAATAGCCATAGCTGCCGAATATTTTCATCGTTTCACTGGCGGCATGAACTGCAGCCTCCGAGGCGAAGAGTTTAGCCATAGAGGTTTGATGTTGATTTGGCAGCCCCTGGTCTTTGAGCCAGGCCGCACGGTAGACCAGTAACTGAGCGGCTTCGTGCTCTGCCACCATATCTGCTATCTGCCCCTGAATGAGCTGATAGGACCCAATTTTCTTACCAAATTGGGTCCGCTCGTTAGCATAATCAATAGCTGCATCTATAGCACCACCAGCAATACCAAGGGCTCCTGCGGAGCAGCTGATCCGGGTATTATTGAGTTGAAACATACATACCGCAAATCCCTGACCAACTTCACCGAGAACAGAGTCTTTAGGAATTTTAGCTTTATTAAAGGAGATTTCGCCGGTGGGAGCGCAATGCAAACCAAGCTTAGTCTCAATAGGCGCGGTGATGATACCCTCGTTATCTTTGAGATTAACGACAAAACAAGTCATCCCCTTGTATTTCTTGTCCCTGTCAGTAAACGCATAGACCAGTCCCCAATCGCCGATTTGAGCATTGGAGATCCACATTTTTTGTCCAGACAGCTCCCAGTGATCGCCACAATCTTCCGCTGTCGTTCCCATTCCAGCTACATCGGATCCTGAATTTGGCTCGGTGATGGCAAAAAAACCATAGGAATCGGCATTCACCCAATCAGGGATAAATCGTTTTTTCTGCTCCTCGGTGCCAAACTTATTTACCGTCACAGCAGGACCAATATTCTGCATATTAAAAGGCAGCCGCCAAGACCCACTCACCTTGGCTATCTGTTCTGCAATGATGACCGACTCGAGAAAACCAAAGCCATTGCCACCATACTCCTCAGGCAGTGCACATCCAAAAAATCCAAGTTCCGCCATCTTTTTCACAAGCTCGGGGCGAAATTTATGACTAGCCTCATCTTCTTTGAGGGTTGGAAGAATTTCCTTTGCGGCAAAATCCTTGGCCATTTCCTGCATCATTTTTTGTTCATCAGTAAATCCGAACTGCATTCTAGTCTCCATTATGAAAAAGATTAAAGGCATGTATGTGCTGCCGCCTTACGCGTCTGTTTTTTTTGTCATCAGATCTATGCGAACATGCACCATCCAGCGTGACGTTCCTTCTTTTGAGTCGTCAGCAATTAGACACCATTTGAATACATAAACAGTTACTTTATAAAAGGACCTATGTCAACTTTTTTCAGTTTCTTTTTTCCGCAATGCGGTTCCGTTTTGTTTTTTGTTAGTTTTGCAACTTTTACATTCCGCACAGCAGCACATTAAGTCTAAGCGCTTACGAAAGACATATTGCCTATATCGTTTTCACTAACCACACACCTAAATCAGACCTGACGAAACAAAACTGTCCGTCATAAAAACGGGAAACTCAGGAACTCTTTATGAAATCGTGAAGTTATTTTTATCACCGGATGGTGAACGTATTGAGATCTTCGAGACAGTTACAAAAACAACGACGCACAACGAAGCACTGTTGGATCCCTTCTTAAAAACACGACACCCCCATGGTACAAAATCGTCAGTCGCAAAGGCGAGATTCCGCAACGTTCTTCAATGGGTCTTCTAAATCAACGCATCTTGCATAAAAAAGAAGGCGTTACTTCTCTTCAAACCGACACGGTGAATACAGACAATCTTCTCCCGTTGCCGTAGAATTCCTATATTCCATCCATGTGCTGTTCTTTGTACTCCCTTACTGTCTCTTCATTTATAAATTTTCTAATCGTACTGAGACAGGCCTCATCGGTACAAACCTGAGGCAAAATTTCAGGAAGAACTTCCATGATCAACCGTTTCTGTTCACTCTTATCAAGATTAAACACAGCTGTTTTTACTTCTTCAAAAGTCATTACGCTTCCTCCTGCAGAGGTTATGTCCATGATGTATCAGGAATACTAGCATCCACCATAGGGATAACTACCTTCACCAAACTCATTCATAGAAAACACAAAATGAATGTCGTCGGGGCACTAAAGCAGTCGATACGGCGCAGCCCTTTTCGTCCAACTGTTGCCTGGATATTGATTATTCAGTTTTTCATAGGCTGTTTTCAGCTGTGCGGGATCATTTGTCTGCTTATAAAAGTTTACACCACTAAAATAAATTGCTTCCGGCACAGCGCTACTTTCAGGATATCTTTCAATCAATCTCTTTAACTGGACGTTAGCTGCATCAAATTCACCTTTTGAGAGTTGCACTTTTGCAATGCCCAGCAGCATTAGTGCTAAAAACTTATTAGGTTCCAGAAATCCGATTGTTCGCTGCACTTCATGCCCCTGATAATCTAAAACAATCAATGTAGGAGTCCAGATTACATTGTATTCATCGTAGAGTTCTTTCTTATTTACATCAATTCGCAATGGGATCATGTATTGTTTTATAAAATCAACCACTTCTTTGGAATTATACGTAACCTCATCCATCTGCCGGCAGCCAATGCATTCTGAGTCAAAATAATCGAACAATATCGGTTTCCGTGATGACATTGCTGAATCTTCCGCGTAACCCAGGGTAGTTTGCCATTCAACATTAGACATATGACACCTCCACCTTTATGTTTTCGATCTACACGGCTTGCGGTCCCCTCCCCAAATACCGCGTTTTTCGTTTTTCGGTTAGCAATGTGTTCTCCTGCTCTAGATTCTTTTAATCATGGCTAATTATATCACAATACCATGATCAAAATACAGCTATGAGAACACTCGATTCAATACTGTAAATCTTTTGACTATTCTCTTTGCTGACCATACAATGAGATATTATATATTTACCTGTGTCGTTAATTCTTTGTGATTTAAAAGGATGCCACCTTGGATTATTGTAAAAATATCAAGCGGACCATTTTCCTGATGGCATCTTTTTTTTACATCCTCGCATCCTCTAATTCTGCTTTTTCCTCCTCTATTTCACTTACCCCAGAAGAACAGCAATGGTTATCTGAGCATAAAACAATTCGGGTGAGTGGCCCTCAAGCCTTTCCGCCCTTCCAGTTCTTTAATGAGAAAAATGAGTATGTGGGTATGGCTGGCGATTACCTGCAATATATTGCAGCGGAGTTGGGCATCTCAGTGGAGTATCAACCGAAAACACCATGGGCCAAGATCCTCGACTTGATCAAAAACAAAGATATTGATGTTTTGTCTTGTGCCGCCTTCACAGCAGAACGAAGTAAATATCTGCTCTTTTCAACCCCACACATAATCTTTCCTTTGGTAATCATTAGCCGCAAAGATGCTCCTGAGATTAGCAAAATGCAGGACATCGAAGGATTGCGGATTGCCTTGATAAAAAAATATCGACAGAAGCATCTCTTAACAAAAGTCAGATACCATTTACCCCTCACTATGTTTCTTCACCTAAGGATGCTCTCAAAGCTGTGTCACTTGGCCAGGCAGATATTGCTATTGAAAATTTGGCCGCAGCATCCTACATCATTGATCAGCATGGATATACCAATTTAAAGATTGCTGCTTCCACCGATTTTGAAGACTACGCCCTTGCCATAGCCCTTCGAAAAGACTGGCCTCTTTTGCAGTCAATAATAAACAAGAGTCTCGCGACAATAAGTGAACAGCAACATCGGGAAATTCGTCAGCGCTGGTTTTCGATACGCTATGATCACGGTACTACTATTATCGATATCGTTAAATGGATAGCATTCTCTCTTTTGCTATCATCCGTAGTGATTGGCGCTATTATCTTATGGAATCGAAGACTCGTCAAAGAGATTGAAGAACGAAAGAGAGCTGAAGTCAGACTTCGGGAGAGCGAGAGACAACTATCAACCTTAATCGGTAACCTGCCGGGTATAGTCTATCGATGCCTCATAAAAAATGACTGGGCGATGGAATTTATCAGTGATGGTTGTCTGGATATTACCGGCTATGCCCCTTCGGAAATTTCAAAAAATTCGTCTCGCAAATATGGAGATATCATTTACCCAGATGATCGTCAGTATGTTTGGGATACAGTTCAGGAGGGTATTAAAAAAGATAAGCACTTTGAACTGGAGTACAGAATTGTTACAAAATCAGGAAATACCAAATGGGTCTGGGAGCGAGGCGGAAAAGTGTCCGATATGAGAACCCAGGATTCTTACCTTGAAGGTTTCATTGCCGACATTACCCAGCAAAAAAGTCTCGCCGACAACCTCCAGCAATCTCAAAAAATGGAAGCAGTAGGTGCCTTGGCAGGCGGCATTGCCCACGAATTCAACAATATGCTGGCCATCATCATTGGTAATAATGAACTTTTAATGGAAGAATTACCCCCACAGAGTGCGGTTAGAGAAAGGACCAAAGAGATTCAAACTGCAGGCTTACGTGCCAGAGATGTGGTGAAACAGCTCCTCACTTTCAGTAGACAAGACGATGCCGATAAAAAAGTGATGGATTTAAAATTTGTAGTACATGAATCCATGCAACTTATCCGTTCATCGACCACGGCAAACATAAATATAGAACAAAATATTTCCACAGATACGTATCCGGTTATGGGTAATGACACCCAGATAAATCAACTCCTTATAAATATATGCAATAACGCCGCTGACGCTATGCCGGAAAAGGGAGGTACAATAACTGTTGAATTATTAAACAAAACCGTTGGCAAGCAACCTTCCATGCACGAGGTACAATTAAGCCCCGGTCAATATGCTCAACTGAAGGTTAGCGATAATGGCATTGGCATGGATGAAAAAATTCTTGATAGAATTTTTCAACCTTACTTCACAACCAAAGAAGTTGGCAAGGGATCAGGTATTGGCATGGCTGTAGTTCACGGTATCGTAGAGAAGCACGGCGGTACGATAATTGTCGACAGCAAACCTGGCAAGGGAACATCTTTCACCGTCTTCTTACCCATCTATGAAGGTGAAATTGAACAGAAAGTTGGCGAACAAAATATTTTACCGATGGGAGATGAGTCCATTTTGTATGTCGACGACGAACCATCAATAGCTCAACTTGGAAATCGGCTTTTACAAAGCCTTGGATACAAAAGCGAATCAACAACTGATCCGGAAAAAGCATTGGATATGCTGAGAAACGATCCAAATAAATTTGATTTGCTTATCACAGACATGGCTATGCCAAATATGACGGGCGATCAATTAGTTATTGAAACCTTGAAGATCCGTCAAGATATGCCCACGATTATATGCACGGGCTACAGTTCCAAAATTACTAAAGAAGAAGCCACAGAGATCGGAGTACATGCATATATCATGAAACCAATAAATAAATCCGAATTAGCACAGATGGTTCGTAAGGTTCTGGATGGTACCAAAAACTCTCCCCGCGGTAAGCCGAAGTAAGTCCAAGAGGATTAGTGCAGTAGCCTCTAGGAGACTGTCCGAGAATGCACTTTCGAAGTCTACGCTATCTGCCCAAGCTCCTAGGGGTTGCCACCTGCAAGTTTATGCAAGAGATGCTAACTTTCAATTTCATGTTCAGGTGTCGACTGGGCCTTCATGGCAAGTATGACTGCCCCTAAAACCACAATTGCACCTGCAACGGTTCGCAAGGAAGGGATTTCACCAAGCAGCAGTGCTGCAAAAAAAATTCCATACACTGACTCCAGACCTATTACAACGCTTGCCAGTTGCGCTTTAACAAATTTGAGTGATTTAATGAAAAGTGACTGGGGCAAAGCCGTGCAGACTACACCCAGAATCACCAGTAGCAAGATCGTTCTGAGATCTAGGGACTCACCGCCGACAAACATGAATGGCAGCAAACATAGTGCAGCCGTTGAATGCTGATAAAAAGCAATGAGCATGAATGAATTGGTTTCAACAAGACGCCGATTCATCAAGGCCAACACCGCATACAATGCCCCTGAAAAGACGGCCCATAACAAACCAATGGTTGACGAGTTTGAAAGGGAGAGCCCAGGGACTACAAGCAACAAGCCAACAACAACCAAAACACCGCTGGCTATATCCACGTTTCGCAGCTTCTGTTTAAACAATATCGGTTCAAGAAAAGTTACAAAAACAGGAAAAGTAGAAAAGCCAATAACTCCTATCGCAACCGTTGATAGCTGTATTGCATAAAAGAATATAACCCAGTGTATCATAAGTACCAGGCCCGAAAGCAGCATGAAAAATCTGGACTTTTTTGAGGAGGCAGCTAGCCCCACCTTACAGATCTTCAAACCAAGCAGGATGATGGCCGCTGCAGAAGCAGTCCGTCCGAAAACAATAATAAGCGGGCTTGCAGTGATGAGTTTCCCGAAAAGGCCGGTTACGCCAAACAGGAGGACGGCAACATGAAGTTCAAGATTTGCTTGTTTCATTTTATGAGGTACCTGGATATTTCATCATGGCCAATCCCCCCCAGTATATCAATCTACCCCATAAACGGCAAGGAAGGAAAGACTATGCAGGGTAGTTTATTGAAGAGCTCGATGAACATTCGTTCGATTTGCAAGCGTGCCTTTTCATCATTGCCCAAAAAAACAAGAAAGCTGGTGAGTGTTTTGAAATTAAGTACTCAAAGTAACCCACAGATAGCGAGAGCAATGAGACCTTCGAAACACTTCTCCCGTCTTTCTTTCCATTTACGGGGGAGAATAAATTTGAGATGTACGGATTAATTGCATCATCGAACTTTAAAGGGTATTTTGGTTATTCCAGATCACCTAAGGACGATTGTTGGCCAGGTTTGTTTAGTCGCTTCCTAGGAGGTTGTCCGAGAATAAGGATTTTGGTCAAAATAGAGAAGTTTTCGCAAAATAAGCACAGCCATATACGTAATATTGCGAGCATTATTTTGCGGAAAATCCGAAGAGTTTGGGCAAAAGCCATTCTCGGACGGCCTCCTAGAAGATATGACTCTAAGCCTAACCAAAATAAATGTTGATTCGCTATGATAGCTGTTCATAGAGATATTTTTTTTCAACTAACAAATTTATCAAGGAGAAAGAAATGGAAAGTTGGTATGCACTTAAGATCGATGGTACGGCAACTTTTAAAAAGATGGTATCAAAGATACAAATCACATATGAAACCATATCTATCAAATACGGATCTCCCTATGATATGGGTGTTTATTCCCAAAAGGATACCGAAGCAAACGAGATAATTTTTTATTTTACTCCTGCTGCAAAACCACTGGCTGAAAAGTTTGGTGCTGTTGAGTGCGAAGCACCAGCAAAAGACGGTTTAGAATTGAGTGTTGGGCCTGAGAGTTGTTTAAATTTCTTTCCTCTTGAAGGATAAGACGGTGAATCTCTACCAACTGTATGCTGGACAGCCTGATCGTGAGCATATGGGGTGCTGCTGAATAGTTACGATTTGATTACCACTTAGGAACTGCTATAATCCAGGAGTTCAAAATCTTTTTAACGTGAACTCCTGGATTAATTTTCATTGTTAATCTGAAGTGAAACTCCTGCTGACTCATAATGAAATATTGAAAGATGAAAAACTATTTTTTGTTCTTCCCAGCTGTTTTGATACTTGTCACAAAAATTTTAATCATCTCTTCTGTTTCCTGTAAAATGCCATCCAGTAATTCAGGCTTTTTAAAAAACGGTACTCCTTGAATGAGCTTTAGCCAGCGTTTGGTTTCTCATTTGTTTATTCGGTGTTCGGTGTTGAATGTTCGGTGTTGGACGTTCAATTTAAACTATGAGTACAATAATGCTCAAGTTTTGATCATTATTTGCCGAAAAACATGCCAAAACTTATGGGACAAAGTACTCGAAGTTTTGGGAAAAAGCATCTACTTACAAAATCGACATGATTGCCAGGAGCCGTTACAACTACTCCT
The DNA here is from genome assembly GCA_024227155.1 of Desulfobulbaceae bacterium. GTDB lineage: Bacteria > Desulfobacterota > Desulfobulbia > Desulfobulbales > Desulfocapsaceae > Desulforhopalus_A. The sequence goes on along the minus strand of JAAELB010000339.1, from coordinate 742 downwards.
CTTAAATCCAGATCTAACCATTTTGTAAGATCTGGATTTAAATTCTTAACTTCATCTTCATTTTCAAGAACAACTACATAATCAAGGGCCGAGAGAACCTCTTTGGGTTCCTGCCCCAGCCCAACGATTAGACTATTTGGTGGATCAACCTCTGTCAAAATTGAAGCCGGGAAGTCCATACTAAAGCCATTAGCTGTCTTCTTGACAACCAACTCGCCGCTTCTAGTATTAAATAAAATTTCTGATTTCGAATAACCAAGATGTTTATACAGAACATGGGCAGCTGCCAGTGTTGCATGCCCACAAAGGTCAACTTCCTCGCCTGGGGTAAACCAGCGAAGCCTGATTCCTTTTTTATCAGGTACAAAAAAAAGCGGTTTCTGAGAGATTGTTTTCTTCAGCAATTTGCTGAAGAAGCTCGTCATCGAGCCATTCTGTGAGTGAGCATACTGCTACAGGGTTTCCCTCAAAGGTGGTTTCTGCAAATGCATCTACTTGATAAATATCTATTTTCATAATTTTTTCCATAATGTCTTGTGGAAAAACTTAACACTACAAGTATCCAACAGATACAAATAAAATAAATATGCTAATATAATGAATCTGAAGTTTCCTGAGAATTAAATAGAAATAAGTGGTAATGATTCACATATGAGAATGGCTATTAAAAAGAATTTCATTTTCTATGCCAAGTGTGGAGCAAGTATGGAATATATTCATTAAATTCAACAGGATAGATGGT
>JAAELB010000338.1 GCA_024227155.1 Desulfobulbaceae bacterium | reverse complement strand
TGACGCCATCTTGGAGGGACATTGCCTCCAAACCCTTAAGAGGCTGGGTGGCTGAATAACGTCCGGGCCGAAGCCTTTATAACTGGCCCTGGTCAAGAGAGACATCAGAACAAGTTTTGTCTTACACCAAGACACAACTAGACGACGCTACACTCAGGAGGAGTACTTGATGACTGGAGAGGAGAGAGCACTTCACCATAAGGGCTCTCGACCAGCTACTCCCAAATAAAGATAAGCACTTAGAAGGTTATTGACAATTCTTTCCAGGCAATCTCCTTGAGATACAATATAAGGTATTGTTCAGGCTTCTGGTCAATTACATTATTGTAGACTTTACTTGAAAGACTAGTAACTTAAAATAACTGGTAATTGGACCAGAGCAAACTGATGCTTGAAGATTGTAAGATAACTAAGTGTGTTGTTATATGTAACTTTATTTGACCCAGGGTTAAATAAAGAACTATTGCTTGTAGATTTACCTTATAAGTCCAGTGGACTGTTAAAGTATCAGAACTAGAATACTATTGTGAATTTAATTGTAACTTGCATATAAAACTGTCCTTCTAAGGACAGATTGTAACTTAGTTAAATTTGGTAGCAACTAGATTCATAACATCCCCGTGAATGAAGTAGCAGGATACGTTGTGAATAACATATTATTCATTTGCATGAATACATTATGACTAAGGTCTCATTGTAGGAAGTCAATTGCATTGTCTTCAGTTCATGAGAATGTTATGTCAAGAAACTAATGTAACAAGTCTTACTTGTATTATTGTTATATGAATGTGATATTGTTATTAAACTTTATGTTCATAATTATTGTTTCTTTTGT
>JAAELB010000337.1 GCA_024227155.1 Desulfobulbaceae bacterium | reverse complement strand
GGAAAGTTATGCGGGGCTAACAAAGCAACTAATTATGACCTCACTGAGGAAAGAGATGGAATTTAAAAAGGCGCCAACCCGTCAGGAAAGGCGCCTTTATCGTTTTAAAAACTATTTGCTTATGTTATTTTTTTCTTCTCTTTAACCCGGCCAGTCCAAGAAGGCCACTGCCGAAAAGAAGCATGGTGGATGGCTCTGGTACAGGATTAGTAGAAACATTAAAGGTCCAGTCTTCAATTTCACCCTGATTATATGTTCCGTAAGCGCTGAAGGCAGTATAGTATTGGTCTGGAGTAAAACCCCATTGTTTTTCCCAACCAGTATTGCTGCTCCAACTACTATCCAGATCACCGTCACTCAGACTGACCTTGTGTATTGATTCTGAGCAAGCAACCCTTGCGCGAAGATAAGCATCTCCCAGGTGCGCATCTGAAAGTGTTACATCATAAAAAGCTTCCACCATAGGTGTTATTTCTCCAGGAGTACGTCGGCCGCCGTACTTATCCCAGCTTTTTTGAACAGCATGGTCTTCTATAACCACATTACTACTATCAAAGGTGTAATTTTCTGTACCTACGACATTCCAGTCAATCCAGCCTTTCATGAAATTAGCATAGTGAGTTCCTGCATCCTCAGAATACATATTAAATTTGAATTTAACATTTTGTCCTACATAAAGCTTATCTTCATGCCCATAGGTGGAACCTCCATCCACAGACCAGGATACGCCCCAGTCTTCCATACCACGTCCAGCACCTAATGATTGCCATTGGGTTGTATTGTGTTGTGCATCGTATTTGGTACCATAACTATAATGGTTCCACGAGTTTTTGGCACTCTCATGGCTCGTCGGCATCGAATCAGCATAACCAGTAGAAGCAAATGAAAGTGCTGCCAAGCTTATTAGACTGATGAGGCTTAAATGATTCTCAATTCTTGAAATTTTCATTTTGAATTCATCCTTTTTTGTTAAGTAAGATTTTATCATTAGATTTGTTTTAGTGATGCAAAATTAATGCCAAAGCGAATTATAACTCAAAGAAAATATAATTTTTATTCATAATAAATTCAAAAAACGAGGCTTGCCTTTTATTACAAAATTTCATTGTGGGCTAGATATTACCTGTATTTACAGTGTGTTGTCAGTCTTTATTGATTTTATAAACAAAAAATCAGCTTTCAAATTTCATCCTCATATATAAATATGATAACGTTCTTCTTCAGAAAAATGCTGCTAGTCTTTCGATTTTCCGTGTTCACTATTGCGGAATATTCCGGCTATGTGGTAGTTAACCAGGGGGATTCCGAGGAATTCCGGGGGGGCAGTCCGGGGACCCGGGGGGGAATTCCGGGGACACGATACCGTTTTTGCTGTTGACAGGACCTATCTATAAAGTAGTCTCATTAGCATGACACGCATGAAAAGAATAGTAGTTCCTGGATATCCACACCATATAGTCCAAAGAGGTGTACGCTCCATGGATGTCTTTTTCTCTGAAGAAGACAGAGCAGAATACCTTAATCTGTTTCTAGAGCAACCAAGTTTGGAGTGCAGTTTCTTTCATGTTGTCTCATGACAAATCATATTCATTTACTTACCATTCCGGAGAAGGCAGACAGCTTGGCAAAAGCGGTGGGTGAAGCACATAGACGTTATACCCGCATGATCAACTTCAGTAGTAATGTCCGTGGTTTTCTTTTTCAAGGTCGTTTTTCTTCTTGCCCCGTATATACAGATATCTATCTCCTTGCAGCCGTTCGGTATATTGAACAGAATCCAGTCAAAAGCTGGAATGACTAAATATCCATGGAACTATAAATGGTCAAGTGCCGGGGTTCATTGTGGTGTGGTTTCTTACGACCCGCTTGTGAAAGAATCTTCTTTGCTATCCAGTGCGAACAATTAACTGGGTGTAATACTCGCCCCGGGCTTTCAGGTCGTCCAAAGAAAAAACAGTAAAGTGTCCCCTGAATTTCCTGAATTTACCCAAAATTGAGTGTAGATCCTTGATTGACAGGGGTGTAGCGCGGTCCGACCCGGTTTGGTTTTGACCGTTTTGAGTAGCAAGTTGGGCGACATACACCCGCAGGGGTGAGTATTATGCGGTTATGCCAATTCTAACCAGCTCGGGCCTCCAGGATCAGTTTGAGCAGTGTATTTTCGAGCTCTGCAGGGATAAGGCTATCGGCAAACAATATCTCTGTGCGTTCGGTAAGTCGTATTTCCAGATCTTCCCTCATGGGGGGATTCATTACAAAATTCACTGCTTTACTGATATAGTCTTCGACCGAAGTGGCAACGGCCTCTAATATTCCCATGCGTTGGTAACACCCAAAAGTGAAGCGTCCTCGCTGGAATTCCCCGGGCCAGGTGACAACTATTTTGTTGAAAGCAAATGCATCAAAGGTGCAATTGACCCCGGAAAAGTAAAATGGGTCGAGCAGAATATCAGCACATTTAATGAGGGAGTAGTAATCTTGTAGATGCAAATGGGGCAATATCTTCAGTCTATCCGAGACATCTGGATAGCCCTTGTCAAAACGACGCCAGAGTTGCCTGCCGGCTTCAGCCGTTGGCCATTCTACGAGAACGATCAAAGCTGCTGTATCGACCCTCAAGATTCCCGCCATAGCTGCATCGAAGTGTGGGTGTATTTTAGCCAGGTTATGCGGGCAGGCATAAAGATGCGATTGTTCGGGGAGCCCCAGGCCTTGTCGTGATTTT
>JAAELB010000336.1 GCA_024227155.1 Desulfobulbaceae bacterium | reverse complement strand
TCTCCCAACTGAGCTAATCGTCCAATCATTTTCAGAGACATTTTGCTAAAAGCAGAAGTGGTGGACGATACTGGGCTTTATCCAGTGACTTGGTGCGGGCTTGTAAAGAGCAGAAGGTGTTTTCCCTTATTTTCTTTAGCTGCGCAAGTATTTTGTCTACCTAACACTTAAAACAAAGTGGTGGACGATACTGGGCTTGAACCAGTGACCCCCGCCTTGTAAGGGCGGTGCTCTCCCAACTGAGCTAATCGTCCGTCTCTGTGGTGGCGTATTATAGGTGGATGATTAAAACTGTCAACAAAAACAAGTGCTTTTTTTCATGTTTTTTCAGCATATTTTAATTGATTGCTCTAATTTTCAACACCCTGTTTATTTAGTGAACTTTTTAGCGGAATCTTCAGGGGTAAATAGTGTTTTATCAAACGTTGCCTGATAGAATAGCGCCAATTTTTTATTCAACTAAAATATTAGCGAAATAAAACGCTAATTTAATAGTGTACGGTGATTACTTTATGAGTCTAACAACGCGATTTGCGCCAAGCCCAACAGGGTATCTACATGTAGGCGGTGCTCGTACAGCGCTTTATAGCTGGTTATATGCAAAGAAAAATAATGGTGAATTTATTCTACGAATAGAAGACACAGATTTAGAGCGTTCAACGCAAGAGTCTGTTGACGCGATTATGGATGGCATGAATTGGTTAAATTTAGAGTGGACACAAGGGCCGTTTTTTCAAACTAAACGTTTTGACCGTTATAAAGAAGTTATTGCTCAATTAATTGAGTCGGGTAATGCTTATCGTTGTTATTGTACGCCTGAAGAAGTAGAAGCAATGCGTGAAGAAGCGCGCGCAAAAGGGGTATCGCTAATCGTTTTCCTGAGTTTATAAAAAATAGTGACTTCAGAGCCCGTTTCGAAGCTAAAGGCCAAATGAAGCACTACGTAAAAGACATTCCCACCTATTTGATAGCAGAACCTGACCATGGCCTTCTTGGGGCAGCTGCTTATCTAAATCAAAATACAGCGAGCTAAATTATGACAACGAAATGGAAATACTCACCAGAGGAAATTTTTGCAGCCGGTCCAGTGGTCCCTGTATTGGTGATCAATGATGTGGAAAAAGCAGTTCCTCTGGCCAAAGCGCTCATGGAAGGTGGAATTAAAGTATTAGAAGTGACGCTGCGTACCCCTGCGGCTATTGACGTAATTAAACGCATTGCCGAGGAAGTGCCTGATTCACTTATTGGCGCAGGAACGGTAACAAACGCACAACAACTTAAGGCGGTTGTGGAAGCGGGCGAAAAACGTGCCATCAGCCCTGGTATGACCGCAGATTTGCTTAAAGCCGGTATGGACGCAGAAATTCCACTTATTCCTGGTATCTCGTCTACCTCCGACCTAATGAAAGGGAAAGATGCAGGTTACACCCATATGAAATTCTTCCCAGC
>JAAELB010000335.1 GCA_024227155.1 Desulfobulbaceae bacterium | reverse complement strand
CCCAAACACTACTGGAATATCAACGAAATAAACCGCACCCTCAAACCAGGCGGAGTAGCCCTCAATAAATCTGCAGAAGTATTACTCGATTTAAATGAAATCACCGGTGGAACTTATGATGAGGCCACGGGGCAGGTTATCATTTTCGGAAAAGAAGATAGTTCCCCCACAGCTCTTCCACCTATGGATATTGATGATCTCAGCGTTGCTTTTCAGGCAGTCAGTAAAGGATCCATGCCGGTCGTCAGCATAGAAGATCCTGTGGTCTCTTCACCTCCTGAGTGGCCGGGGAGAGACGCTTTCACTGTTCGGTATGGCCCATTTCAGAATAATCCGGAAACTGGTGAACGAGAAGTACTCGATTTATCCTCCAAGACGCATTTTGGCTGGGTCATGTTTGAGGCGGACCGGTTAATGAAATCGTTGGGGCTTGGTATAGATAATCGTACCGGAGAAACTGTATCAAGTGATGTACTTGGATATTATAATTTACTTGATCTTACCTTTAGAACCTCATCACCGGACAATGTGACAACTCGCTTCTGGTTTCACCCTAAAGATATCGTTATTGCCCCATCATCCGACGGGAATTCCATGGAATTTCAGAATGTTGAGGTGCAGCTTTCTACAGAGACTATGTTTGCCTCAAATGGCCAGGTCCAGTCTACCCTTGATGCAGAATATTTTGTTCAACATTTTACTGAGCACTATGATGAAATTGCAGCTGAGCAAATCAGCTATGATGATGAGGGGAATCCGCACTATATTTTTAAGGAACTGAAGCAACTGGCAGCACTGGTCGGTGTCGTCCAGTGGATCAAAGATAGCAATATCCCCATTGATCTTTCTTCGGTTGAAAGCCATACACCACTATTTTATGACTCTGCTCCGGGATATACACCGCAGACAACTGTTTCCGATACCAGATCAACAGGATTCTCCACGCGCACTGTCACCATTAAGGGTGGAGTAAATTACTGCACTGATCTTTACGTAGGCTCCGGGGGATCATCAGGTGGAATTGCTGATACTGCCCAAAATACAAGACCTGCAGAAACGGAATTCTCATGGTCATTTACTGAAGATGGTCAGGCTTATAATGCCGCTGCCCTGTCACTTGAGAAGAAAGAAAAAAGTGGTGGGTTCAGTCAAACAGTAACTGATGTTTCACTGCAGGTAAATGGTACCACACCTCTTACCCTTTCAAGGTTTTATGATTCCTTTGATGTTGAACCAACCCTCTTTGGCTGGGGTTGGCATGGCCAACCTTATTTTATTGAACTCAGAGGTGAGAGGAGTCAATTTAATCTGTGTGCTCAGGAATGGGATGGTTACAGCAAAATTTGGTTTCACGATAGGGCCGGGCAAGCGGTTTTCGATTTTAGTGCATCAGGTATTTATAACAGGGAATCGGATCCATTAGGTCTGTCTTCACGTTTTGTAGAGGAAGAAGATATTCTTGTCTACAGATATAGAGATAAAGATACTCCCGGCTTGATTTTTTCAGACAACACATCAAAAATGGTTGTTCGTTTCTCTGATAGTACACTAGTTGAATTTTCATTAGATGGTAATCTCCATTTAATAGAAGATCGTAACGGCAACAAGATTGAGTATAGCTATGATTCAATGAAACAGCTGACAGCCATTGAACAGCCAGGTGGTCGAGCAATCGCCCTGATGTATAATAGCGCTAACCAAGTGACCGACGCATCGCTTCCAGATGGTCACTCCGTACACTATACATATGACTCCTCGGATAATCTTATTTCTGCACAGTATGATGCACCGTTTGGACGTCTTGTACGTTATGTTTATGACTCTGAACATCGCCTTAGCGAAATACAGGACGAGAACAGCGAATCAACTGCCAGCTGGCAATACGATGTTTATGGGCGAGTAACCGAAACTGTACAGCCTGGTGGAACTACTCCATTCCAGACAAATTATAATCTGACTGCAGGTACAACCACCCAAATCGGCCCCAATGCCACTTCCCAGAATACTGTTAATAATGAGGATGGTGATCCAACGAAAATTACAGATTCTCTGGGGAACGAAACCATAATGAATTACAACAGCAATCGTGACCTTATTACCGTTTTATCGGCGGACAATAAGACATTGCAGTATTACTACGATGAAAGGGGCAATACCATTGCCACAGTCTACCCCAATGGCAGAGCAGACATGGTGCTCTTTGATTCAGACAGTAATCCTGCTGCGAAATTCCATTCATTTTTCAATAGCAATTTTTTCAACAGTTTTTCAATAGAGCATATTTTAACTGATACAGTTTTTGATATGCATACCGCTGGTTTTACTGATTATGATTATGACCTGAACGGGAATCTTATCTCTGTTACCGATGCTCTGGACAACGAAAAAACATTTGGCTACGATGTGAGAGGAAACATGATATGGGCCAAAGACTCTAATAATAATCAACATAATTTTACCTATGATGATTACGGTCGTATGATTACTCAGCGTAACCCATTGAACCATTACACCACTTACACTTACGACGACACTGACAATGTGACACAGGTTGAAACGCCCGCCGGTGCAGCTAACTTTACTTATAACGAAAAAAATGAGTTAGAAAGTGTCACAAAAGGTGATCCAGGCAATCGTCAAACAACTTCTTATCTTTACAATACAAAAGGTCAACTTATTCAGGTGACTAACCCTGTTGGTATTATCACTGAGTATCAATACGATGATCGCGGAAATTTGACCCAGGTTATGCATGACAATATCGCTCGTTTTGCCTATCAGTACAATGAACTCAATCAACTTACAGAAACCTCCTATAGTGGTACATCAGGAGGGGGAGAAGCTTCAATCATCATTACTACTCCGGTTGGTTCAGAAGAACTTCATAATAATATCAATATTTCCTGGCAAGTTTCAGGTAACTGGGGCGAAGGAAATAGGGATATTACTATTCAATATTCCACGGATGGAACGGCCTGGCATGATATAGCCACTGTCAATATAGACGATGGCATTTATGCATGGAATACAGGTACACTTTCAAGCAATGATGTCTGGATACGCTTCTTACGTCCCGGTGACAATAATTTCAGCATTCCTACTACACCTCCTTTTATTGTTTCAAATGGAACTGAATATTATGTAAATGATGATACGACAAATGGTGATCAGTATAGTACTGCAGCAGGTCAACCGTATAATGGAACAACTGTAACTGGTAGAAGCCCGGTTGACCCTGTAAACCAGATTCAGGATATTATTGAGTATAATGACTTAGAACCAGGAGATACTATTTATGTTGATGCAGGTAATTATTCGATTACCTCGGAGATTGTGTTCACTGAAGACGACTCAGGAAGTGAAGACAAACCGATTCTTCTTACTGGCCCAACAAATGGTGAACATGCGGTAATCCAACAAATCAATCCTCTGCCCTCCTGTCTCAGAATTCAAGATATGTCTCCTGAAGTTGGCCATGCTGGAGGAGGTATCATCATACAAAATTTAGAATTGTCAGGGGCAGAAACTGGTGTCCTTCTTTTGGATGCACAATATTGTCTGATTCAGAATAATGATATCCATGACAATGGTATAAATTATTCTTCCGGCCTGGAAAACAAAGGTATTGGTATTCAGATTGCTGGAGGTGGTTTTAACACGATTGAATCAAATCGATCCTATAATAATGGTGCAATCGGCCCATCAGGAGCAAACCCTGGTGAAAATGGTGGTGCTGGGCGTGGTTTTGGTATCATGGTGTTTTCTTCAAATTTTAATCTAGTAAGGAATAATGAGTGTTATAACAATGGTGGCACTGGCGGTACTCCAGGATCTGATAATGATATGGCCGGTTTTAGTGAAGGAGTAGGCATACTTGTTGAAAATGGTACTGGTAATCATATATTACATAACACGAGTTACAACAATGATGTTAATGGAGTATCATCAGAAAATGCCAGAGGAGGTAATGGTCAGAGTTTTGGAATCGTACTTCTTGAAACTACCGATTCAACGATAGAACGTAATATTGTATATAACAATGATGCTGTTGGTGGAAATTCCACTGGATCTTCAGGTGGGTGGGGGTGGAGCGTAGGTATATACGGTCAGGGTGAAAACAATCTTACTGTATTAAGTAATAGTTCCTTTTTTAATACCGCAAAAGGAGGGTATTCCGGAACCGCCAGCACGGATTATTTGGGAGATGGAGATGCGTCCGGGATATTATTACAAAATTGTCCTGGCTCTCTTGTAAAAAACAATCTTTCCCATAACAATTCCAGTTTTGCCTGGGACGTCATTGGAAATGAATATTATGGGATTGCATATGCCTACGGTATTGGCCTCATATCATCTTCTGATTGTGAGCTCTACAACAATACATGTTATAGGAATTGGGCAAAAATTAATGGCTATGCTTCTGATACTATTCTAACAGGTCAAATATATGCTGGCTTTAGTTCAACTGGCACAAGAATAAAAAATAATACAATGGCTTTATCTAATCCCTTTTCAAATGGAATCTTTGTCAGCACCAGCAGCCAGACTGATCTGATATCCGATAACAACAATATCCATAAAGTCGGAACGACTAATAAAATTGGAGTATGGGGTGCGACTACTTGTGAAACCATGCTTGACTGGCAGCAAGTATCGGGGCAGGATGTCAATTCATATTCTGTTGATCCTCTATTTTATGACGCAGAAGAGAACAACTTTCATCTCTCATCCCAATCTCCATTGATAGATCAAGGAATCTCGCTCACCGATGTTCAATCTGATGGGGATGGCGAGACCCGTCCAATTGATGGACCGGATGAGGATAGTATCGCTTCTTATGATATAGGTTATGATGAATTTGTTGACAGCGATAGTGACGGTCTTGCGAATATTATCGAACTGGAACTTACCGGAACTGACCCTTATACGGCAGATACTGACCAGGATGGACTACCTGACGGATGGGAGGTCGAAAATGGATTGTCTCCATTAGATGAGACCAGTGACAATGGTGCAGATGGCGATCCTGATAATGATGGATATACCAACAGCATGGAATTTAGAAATGGATCTTCCCCCAATAATGATGGCTCTTTGCCACAGGTGGGTCCACAAATTACCAGTGCTTTGCCAGTCTCATTAAACCAATTTATTCAGGAAGAAGATTCGATTTTATTTTCTGTAACTGCGAGTGATAATAATGGGGATGAAATTTCATATTCATGGCTGCTTGACGGGACTGAGCAAGCAACCACATCATCCTGGGCATTTGCAACGACTGATATCTCCAGTGGGTCAACCAGCCTCTCAAAAGAATATGTCGTGCAACTTATCATCGAGGCAGGTGGCGACCACGTCACCAGGGAATGGGCAGTCATGGTGGTAAACCGTAATCATACTCCTGTATTAGAACTTATTAACAATATAGCTGTACTGGCAGGAGATACGGTTTCTATTTCTCCTGTATTTTCTGATCAGGACAATCAGAATCTGGTGGATGGTGATAATAACATAGTATCAATTCAATACTCTGGCTGGATGACTGACCCTGTGAGAGTAACCGGATCCGGAGATATTGGTAATCATTTAGTAACAGTGACCGTGACTGACGATGGTAGTCCAGCACTCAATACTTACCAGGTTGTAGAAGTCAATGTTCTAGGCTCCCGAATAGATTTTTACAAGCTGGACGATGATCTTGACGGTTCGGATCTGGCAGAATTTGGTCAAGCGTATATTTCAGGAAATAATGCAGCCGATATCAATGATGACAATACTGTTGATAGTGACGATATAAATAATTTTGCAGAGCATTTCGGTAGATAATATATGTGGAAAATCATCAGGTTTCTTTCCGAACTGGATAGATTTGTACAAAACGTAATTCATGAAATGATATGAAAAAAACAAATAAATCATCCAAGATTCTGTTAACTACTATAGCTGTTATCATTCTTACTGTGTCACAGGTGTGGGCTACAACTGTGGATGTTTATGCTGAAGGCGGATATACAGATACCAAATTCACCATAAATATCTATGCAGATATAAGGCCTACAGCACATGGGGCTTTGTTGAGTGCTGGAGTAAAATTAACATATCCAGATTCGAAACTTCAAAATCCAGTTGCAATTAAAAATGAAAAAGAATGGTACTTTGGCACTCCTGAAAATATGTACGCATATATCGATCCATATGTTGGCAGTGCAGGAGAAGCAGTTTTTCTTCTCGGGAAGTTTGATCAAAATAATCCACAGGAAGGAGTAGAAGGAGATCGCACACATCTGGGACGTATTATGTTTGATAGAATCGTAGGTACAGATATTCCAAGTCAAGCTGATTTTTCATTGTTAGGTGGTAAAGTTGCGCCGTTTGTTGATTTTGCAACAGTTACTGGGGTTGAACTTGACGATTCGGTCAATTTTTCAATATCACCAGTAGTTCCTAGTTCTATACTGAATATGCGTGGAGTTATAAAAATTTTAAGTGTGGTAAGTGGGATGAGTCCAGACGAACCAGTACGAGCAACAGAAATGGACACCGACAACGATGGCGTCGTCGGTATTGGAGAAGCTATAATTTTACTGAAAGAAGCAGCCCAATAATGTTTTTTCCCAAGGGCTCATTCATTGTTGCTCGGAACAAGTGGCATCAGTTTTTACAAAGATTGGAGTACTACTTCCGCCTCCCTGTCTATTGTTGGGTCACACGGAATAAGGCACCGGGACTGTCTATACCCAAGTTTAACTTTATTCAGAGATTCGGCCAGCAAGGCATTGTGGTTTCAAAACGCTGAATTCAATTTCTGCTATATTCAACCAACTCCCATGTTTAGGAGTATAATGTGTTTCAAGACGTTCCACTAATCACCTGGCTTCTTCTGGAGGAAAAGCTGACAGGGAAGCGGTACTACGAGGTAATCCGCCCCTGTGCTCCGCATCGGTACTCTCATCCCCGTGGGTTCTCCACTTGGATTTCAACCTTAGCATCGGAACGACGGGTTCCCACGTTCCACTCGAAAGCCAAGATCATGTTCACGCCACCTTTTTGCCGGGCCTTTTCCTTAACGCTTACCACCATGACTCTTTACCACAGCAGCTCAAGGTGGTTTGAAGCCTGCTCCTGCAAGCCGACTCCGAGGGGCCTACCCTCATCTTTCGTGCAGTTACGCGCAAAGCTTTCTTACTCTCATGGCCCACTGCTTCCAGATTATCAACCAAGAGAATTACTCCATTTTCGCCCAAGGCCTGATAGTACTTTCCTATGGATGTCCTGACAGGTAGTCCTATAACTTGTCACTTACTGCTAATTGCTTCAATTGAGATCCAGGAAACTACCCATGGTAGTGCCGCTTTTTCTACAATATTTCAATTCCCCGTGGTTCCAGCAATGAACCCCAAGAATGCTTTGATGCCCGCAAAAGCACTTTTTAGTGCCTTACTCCAGGAAAACTGCAATAAAAAACAAGTAATCTGGAGACTGTATTGAAATTAAGAACTTAGAGTAACTGGCAGATAGTGAACGGAGTGAGACCTTCGAGGCACTTATCCAGCGATTCTAAAAATTTTCCGACTAGTCGGGTTAGTTCCATACAGCAATATTACTAGAGGACTTTCACAAGAATATCGCAACATATTGCGAATACATAAAAAATCAGCGTAAGATTTCTATTTCTTCAATACCACATTGAGAAACATTGGCTCACTGTGAGTAAAAATGATAAAATTGTATAGCGTTAAAAAGCAGTCTAGCTATGAATTCAGTTTTTTGGAAAAAATCACAAAGTGAAAACAACATCGAAAGTAACTATTTGTTGAAAATATAGTCCCCACTGATCGCTATTTTGCTTGTGGAATAGGGTTTTATAATGAATAAAAAACCAACTTATGAAGAATTGGAACAAAAAGTTCAAGAATTAAAGCGGGAAGCGAAAAGTCGCAAGATGGCCGAAGAGGTGTTGCGAGAAAGTGAAACAAGATTTAGAGAATTTTTTGAAGCCAGCATTGATGGAATTGGCGAGTCCACTTTGGAGGGTAAGTTAATTAGTTGCAATTTCGCTTATAGCAGCATGACCGGATACAGCGAGAAAGAGTTTAAAAAACTAAAGTACCAAGACTTAACACCTATTAAGTGGGCTGAAGTTGACAAAAAGCATATTCAACAGTGTTTAGAAAGAGGATATTCTGATCAATATGAAAAAGAACGTTTATGTAAAGATGGAAGAATTATCCCTATCTCTATGAGATCGTTTCTACGGAAAGACGCTATTGGCAATCCCATTGGGTTTTGGGGCATTATCCAAGACATCACCGATCGTAAGCGTGAAGAGCAGCAGAAATCACTGAAGGTGAGAATCCTGGATATTATCAATAAGTCTGATGTATGGAAGGACAGCATTGAAGAGATTATAAGCGAGATAAAACAGTTCGCAGGCATGGATGCAGTCGCAATCCGCTTGATGGAAGGTGAAGATTTTCCATATTATGTCACCAAAGGTTTTCCGTCTCGCTTCGTCGAAGCTGAAAAATACCTGTGCACTCGCGATCACCAAGGCGAAATCGTGCGCGATTCTAAGGGCAACCCATATGTGGAGTGCATGTGCGGTAATGTCATCTGTGGGCGCACTGACGCGAGCAAGGATTTTTTCACTGGGTGCGGCAGTTTCTGGAGCAACCACACCAGTGCTCTCTTAGCAGAGACCACCGACGAAGATCGCCAGACTAGAACCCGTAACCGTTGTAATAGTGAAGGTTATGAGTCAGTGGCGCTGTTTCCATTGAGAGTAGGAAGCGAAATACTCGGATTGCTCCAGTTAAACCACACGCAACCCCACCAGTTTACTGATGATTCAATCCATTTTTTTGAAGATATTGCAATTGATATTGGAACCGCTTTTTCGCACAAACAGGTAAAGGATTCACTTAGGGAGACCGAAGCAAATATGGCAGTTGCTCTACGGCTTGCGAAAATGGGGAGTTGGACCTGGGATATCAAATCGGGTGACATCACCTGGTCAAACAATTCATGTCGAATACATGGGTTGAAGCCAGGAGAGTTTGACAGGCAATTTGATACAGCGATGTCTTTTATCCACCCGGATGATTTAGATTCAGTCAAGCAGAATATTCAAAAGATTCAGCTTGAAAAAAAACCATTTGAATTTGAGTATCGCATTATCACACAAGATGGTGTTGAAAAGATTTTAATCGTTTATCAACAGTTAACCTTTGATGCTGAAGGCAACGTCGAGCGATTGGTTGGAACCTTTCAGGACATTACAGCACGTAAGCAGGCAGATCAGGAGCTTGAGAGACTGCTGCATGAAAGTGGAGAGCGAATCAAGGAACTCAAATGCATGTATGGCGTAGCAGATTCAATCCAATCTCGTAATACACTCAAGGAAATTCTTCAGGATGTTGCCAACCTAATTCCACCCGGCTGGCATTACCCGGCGATCACCCGGGCCAAGGTTATCTTCGAAGGAAAAGAATACGTATCAGAACCCTTCGAGGAGACCGAATGGAAACAATCATGCGAACTCGTAGTAGATAACAAACAAGTTGGTTCAATCGAGGTTTATTATCTGGAAAAATGTCCGGATCTTGATGAGGGTCCCTTCATGACAGAGGAACGGAACCTGATTGAAGGCATTGCCAAAAACCTAAGCGATGCTATAGAACTCAAGAACGCAGAAAAGCAACTTGTTCAGTCCCAAAAAATGGAGGCAATTGGAACATTAGCAGGAGGTATAGCCCATGATTTCAACAATATTTTAGCGGCGATTATAGGGTATGCTGAAATGGCTAAAGATGACTGTCAGCCAGAATCTTCAGTTGCCGAGGATTTAGATAAGGTATTGGAAGGAGGAAACAGAGCAAAGGATCTCGTGCAGCAAATACTTGCTTTCAGCCGTCAGGATGAGATGGAGAGATTTCCCATGAGCCTGCAAGTGTGGTGAATGAAGCTATAAAAATGCTTCGCCCTTCACTGCCAACCACTATTGAGATTAATCAAGACATCACCGCAGCAACAGGCCTTATCTTAGCTGACCCGACCCAACTCCATCAAATACTGATGAACCTCTGTACCAATGCATTTCATGCCATGGAATAGTAAAAAGATATGGAGGGTTCATATCCCTATACAGTGAACAGGGAGAAGGAACTGCTTTCCATATTTTTATACCGGTTATTGAGAAAGAACCACTACCTGACATCGATGATATTGAACAGATTACAGCTGGCAGAGATCGGATACTTTTCATAGACGATGAGGAAATACTGACCAAAATGGGCAAGAGCATGCTTGAAAAGCTTGGTTACCATGTTACGGTAAGAAACAATAGCATGGAAGCCCTTGAAACTTTTCAGAACCAGCCGGATCTGTTTGATCTTGTTCTCACAGATCAGACAATGCCAGGTATGACTGGGGCTGATATTGCCACGAAAATGATAGAAATCAGACCTGATATCCCTATTATTCTTTGCACTGGTTACTCTACAGTTATCTCAGAGGAAAAAGCGAAGTCTATGGGCATTAATGAATTTGCATTGAAGCCGCTCTCGAAGAAGGATATGTCAGTGTTGATTCGGAAAGTGCTGGATAACTCATGATGTGGATAGCGAGACCTTCGAGGCACTTATCCCCCTCAGGTAAGCGGTAGACTCCGAGGAGGGACTAAACTGAGATTCACCGGTTTTGCTTTTTGGAAAAAATTAAAGAACCACCCGGCGATGTATCGATTGTTATAAATATCTATGGAATGACGTGTAAAAATCTGCATTTGAACCTGCCGTTGCGAAATCTTGAAAATTATCCCTTGAAGTTCATTCATGGTGCCCTTGTCTTTCAAGACTCACATTACAAATCAAATGAGGACAAAATATGGCTCAATTATGAAAATTCAGTGCAGGAGGGAGCGATTTGGAAAAAACGCTGAGGAGTTTTTGCTGACAATTGGCGAGGGATGCAAATCGTTTTACTTCTGACTTCTCCATGGTATACTCCTTTATTTGGTAAGCCATTTAACCAGGCACCATGAGCCACACATTCAAATGAAAGAAATTATGGAAAACCAAAATAGGCGAGAGAATAAACAATATTTAGTGGGTTGGTTACTTTTTGTTTTATGTGCCATTTTTTTCATCGCATCAAGCATTAAAAATCGAGATACGTTGGCTTTAATTGGTAGTGTCCTCTTTTTGGCATCCTGTATTTTTTTTATTATACCACTGGTTACGAAACTGAAAAAATCAGAGTAAGAAAAAATCAAACCAAAGAAGAAACTCACTACGGAACTGCCCCGATAAACATCGAATACACAGGGCCGGCCTAAAGCCGCCCCTGGTTCACAGCTTTATACGAGAGAATGAAAATTACTCCTTCAATAAAAATTGTCTTTGGGTTCTTTATAGGCTTGGGCGGAATGTTTTATGATACTGGAATAAGAGAGATAGACACCATTCTTACGATAATTGGATTGGTAGGGTTTGCTATCTTTATTGATGGGACTAGGCAGCTGCAGAAACAAGGTGGAAAAGACGTTAAAAACCCTTGGATTTGAAGAAGGGGTGCAAAAGAGATGGGATAGAGTCAACTTTTGACTCTTGTTATAGATTTATAACTTCAAGACGATGTACCAGGTAAACCCGTGATTATCACATAAATAAACAATACAAAATCAATGTTAGATATTAGCTCAGAAAAAAAGATTGCCGTTTTGATAGATGCAGAAAACACCCCTTATTCCGTGTTGGAATATGCATTGAAAGAGATCTCAAAGCATGGGCATATTTTAGCTAAAAAAGCATATGCAGATTGGAGTTCTGACTTACTTAAGAACTGGAAATTGCCACTAAATGAATTGGCTATAAATCCAATTCAACAATTTTCTTACACACAAGGGAAGAATTCATCTGATGCTGCAATGATAATTGATGCAATGGATTTATTATATACTGGAAAATTTGATGCATTTGCTTTGATAAGTAGTGATAGTGATTTCACTAAGCTTGCTTCTCGATTAAAAGAATCGGAAGTCTATGTGTTTGGTGTAGGTAAGCGCAGTACACCGGTTGCTTTCAAGAACGCTTGTGACGACTTTATGTATACAGAAGTTCTGAATGAGAGATACGCTGAAAAAAATGAGGCAGTTATAACACAAACAAAGAAGCCAAATAAAATATCGCTACGAAATAAATTAAGAATGGACACAAAGTTAGTACGAATGTTGAGAGATGCTGTGGCCGAGTACGCAGGTGAAGATGGATGGGCTGCTCTATCTATTTCTGGCAGCCTCATAAAACGTCAAAATCCTGATTTTAGTCCCTCCAACTATGGTTTTGCCAATCTTACTAATCTCATTGAGACAACGGAATTATTTGAGGTAAAAAGGAAAAATAATGGTGCGAGCTCTTATGTATACGTCAAAGATAAAAGAAATTAATAAAACGTAATTCCAAGCTGATTTTATGAAAAAATTTCTCGAAATAGTAATAATTTTCGCAACAATATTGTTTTTAGTATCCTTATTTATTTGGCGCCAGAAGGGAGCAAATGACATCATTGGGGTAGAAAAAGGGATCAAATCGGTTTTTGACTCTTATTGCGAACCTGATGCCCTTCGGGCGGGTTAGTCCTTGCTGTATTTCATTGTTTCCTGGTGACAAGCAAGAAAGTGCAGGACTGGCATAAAGCCATCATAATAATAGCCATCAAACTTGGCTGAACCTATTTCTGCATCGATAATGGCCTCATTGCTTGCACGATGCATCTACACGAATAGCTATTGTTGAAGGGAGAGGAACGTGAAAAAGTGTATTATAATTATTAATCTTATTATGATATCCTGTCTGGTGACTATCGGCTTTGCAAGCTCTGTCTCGACACAGACAATTCTCGCTGTTACTGATGAGTATCCTCCGTTTGTTTATCGTAAAGACGGCAAACCGGCAGGAGTTGCGATAGATATTGTCCGTGAACTTTTCATAGAGACTAAAACTGAAGGTACGATCAGATTCTACCCATGGAAAAGAGCGTATAACATGGGTTTAAAACAGAGGAACACTCTTGTGTTCACGATGTCGAGAACTCCGGAACGAGAGTCGCTGTTTAAATGGATCGGACCTGTATTTAGCGTCAAAGTAGGTCTTTACAGACTCAAAAAAAGACCCGATGTTCAGGTCAGGGCACTGGAAGACGCCAAACGTTATAATGTTGGTACTGTCAGAGGGTATGCTTCCGAAAAAAAGCTTCTGAATGCTGGTTTTGAAATCGGAAAAAATATTGATCAGGCCTCTGACGAGATTAAAAATG
>JAAELB010000334.1 GCA_024227155.1 Desulfobulbaceae bacterium | reverse complement strand
TGGGTTTGGCTAATGGGGTCTATATCTCAAGTCACAACGCCATTCGCGGGTTGCCAAAGGGTGCAACCATAGGCAATTTCTTCCGCTCTATCTTGGCTATTCCATTGGCTATTGTGCTGAATTCTCTGATTGGTGTTATTCTTCATCTGGTTGGAATTCCAGATGTGACTGGAGTTCTTCAGAAATGGGCTGCTATAATATCCAAATTTGCTTCCGACTGCGTCGCGTCAGTTATAGAAGGTGTAGCTGATCGGCAGACTAATATCCGGGCACGAATGACTGCATATCGCACAAAAATTTCTCAGCTTTTTACAGTATTTTCACGATTGGATCTTATTTTTCCAGAAGAAGACGTACTGGCGATGCTTCAATCACCAAAAGATATGATGAAAACCCTGAGCAACGAGGCAAGGGATCTGGAGAAACTCATCATAGTGAATGCTTTGGATCTTATGTATTTTTGGATGTATCAACCACGAGCGCGAAAAGCATTGACAACCATTTTCCGAAGCATGTCGCAGGAGGAGTGGCTAATTTTTTACAGATCACAGCTTATCCTTAAACGGCACAAGGAGATAAGCCAGGTCTTTGTAGATGGTTTGGTTGGGAAACAGTTTTCCAAAGCACTCTCCTTTTATCTCGACCAGTCTACCTTATACCTTGCGGACATGAAGAAACTTGGAGAGGGCCGTAAGTGGAACAAAGTTCAGACTTCCTTACTTGACGGAAGTTAAGGTGGCACCAACTTCACCCTTCTGTCACATCGTAGTCTCATGATATTATCGCTTGAAATCACAACGGCCCAGTTCACAAGAGAGGGTCAAATCCGACCCCGGATACTTAGTGCCTTATTCCATAGAAGCTGTAATAAAAAACAAGAAATTATGAGATCGGTTTGAAATCATAATCTTAGAGTTATCACCAGATAGTGAACGTAGTGAGACCTTCGAGGCACTTATCCAGCGATTCTAAAAAAGTTTCCGACTAGTCGGGTTAGTCTTTCTTTCATTGAGTTTGGAAAAATGATTCTGCAGTGATTTATTAGCAGCTGGTCTGGAAGCGCTATGAACTCGTATGCGCAACAGATTATTTGCTACAGTAAGTTTTGGTGACGAGGACTAACTCATACGGGAAAGCCTTGCAAGATCGTCCCGGTTGAAGGTGTACAGTTTTCGGCAAAATTCGCATCGTACCTCGGCACCACCTTTCTCCTTCATGAGCATCTGAATGTCCTGGGCACCTAGAGACAGCAGGGCACTCTCCATTTTCTTAATGGAACAACTGCAATTATAGATGAGTTCTTTTTCGTGGATCTTGCGGTGGGGGACATCTTTAAAAATCTGACTGAGTATCTCTGCCGGTTCTACCCCCTGACCAAGCAGTTGTGAGAGGGGTGGTAGAGCGGAAATCCTTTTTTCAATAGAGGTGAGTGTGTTTTCCTCCGCCGGAGGCAGTGCCTGGATCAGAAATCCACCTGAGGATGCAATTGATCCATCTCTCTGGAGGTGTACGGTGAGTCCCAGGGTAGATGGAGTCTGTTCCGACTGATCGAGGTAGTATGCGATATCTTTGGCAATATCACTTGTGTAGAGTTCGATCGTTCCAGGGTATTTTTTATTATCACCACTCTTTCTTGTAACTGTCAGAAGTCCGGCCCGACCTATACCGCCTGGTATGTCGAGTGTTCCGTCAATTAAAGGTAATTCGGCGTGGGGTTCTGCAACATACCCCCTGGTCCACCCGTCGTAACCCGCTTCTGCAAGGATCTTTTTCAAGGGACCGTTACCCTCAAATTTAAGCATGAGACTTTGGCCGTCCTTTAATAACGCGGAGAGCAGCGCGGCCCCTGTCAACGCTCTTCCTAGAGCAGCAGCGGCCAGCGGCCCAACGTCATGTCGTCGACATGCTTTGGTTACAAGTTCGGTGGTATTGCAAGCTACGCCAAAGAATGTTCCTGATTCGGATATTACCCGTTCAATTTTGTCTGCCATGTTCAATAAAAAGTTGAGAATTATTTGTGATGGTTTGATCTGAGCCACAATATAGTATCAAAACATAAAGGAGCAATGGTCAATTGTGATAATTTCAAGTTGACGTTTACGTACTGGTTAGAGTAGGCTGGTGTAGTTATAGTGGTTATTCTGACCCAGATAAACGGGATAAGTGCCTTGAAGATCTCACTACGTTCACAAGCTGGTGGTAAAAGTAAGCTCACGATTACATAAAGAGTTTCTGGATTCCCGCTAAAAACATGCGGGAATGACTGCAGGGGTGGCCGACTTCGTCATGCCCGAAGTAGTTATCGGCAGATAAGCGTAAACTTCGATCAAGAAAATAGTATCTGTTATTGAGGATGAATTCCCTGGCGGGAATATTCTCATGTATTCGTCCACTTTAAGGGGGCTTCTTGAGGCCTCCCGCTATGCGGGATAAGCTTCACTCACATTCAAATGAAGGAGAATATCGTGCAGAAAATATTATTATCCATGTTGATTGTAATCGGAATGTCAGTTCAGAACAGTGGTGCCAGGGAAATAGCGGGTGTGATGGTGCAGGAGTCGATACAGAGTGAAAATGGTGTCGAATTGCTTCTCAATGGAGCAGGTATACGCTCCAAATTCTTTTTTGATATTTACATAGCGGAACTCTATCTGGAGCAGTCAGCGGCAACAGCTGCTGAAGTTATTGCAGGTGGCGGGGTGAAACGGATTGTGATGCACTTTCTTTACGATGAAGTTGGAAGAGATAAACTCATTGCCGGGTGGGATGAAGGGTTTGCTGAAAATACAACAGCAGATACGTTGAAGTTGATTCAGGAGAGAACCATTGCCTTTAACGAGTTATTTGTTGATGTGAAAAAGGGGGATCAGGTTATACTTGAGTTCACTCCGGGGGCTGGCACATCGGTAATGATTGCTGGTGAGAAAAAAGGAGTTATACCGGGAAAAGATTTTAATGATGCCCTGTTAAACATCTGGTTAGGAGAAAAACCAGTGACCAAGAAGTTGAAAGGAAAACTTTTGGGGAAATAGAGACTTACTTGTGAAACCGGCTGTGGAGGTATCTACAGCCGGTTGGCAGGGGTGTCTTTTTAAGCGGCGAGGTGTTTGAGCGGTTACTTATTGTCCAACGCTTCAGCCAATAGCTCCATGGTATGGGCACAACGAATGGACTCATCCGCTTTACCAACTGCCCCCTTGAGCATGATCATGCAGCCCGGGCAATCGGTAGCAACGGTTTTGCTGCCTGTTGCCTGGATAGTTTCAACCTTGTCCCCGGTGATCTGTTTGGAGATCTGTGGGTGGCTGAGAAATGAATAGGTACCACCAAAACCGCAACAGCGGTCGGAATTTTTCATCTCTTCTATGCGGTAACCAGAGCTGTTTAACAATGCTCTTGGTTCTTTCCATACGCCGGAGCCTCGCTTGAGGTGACAGGAATCGTGGTATGTGACCGTTTGATCTCTTGTTACTCCTTTGAGTTTCTCCGAGGCACCGAGAATATTTTCGAGAAACGCCGCCGCATCCATTGTCTTGTCTGATAGTGCCCTGGCCTTTGCTGACCATTGCGGATGATCCGCCAGCCGATCAACAAAATCACGTTTAACCGCCATAGTGCAGGTCGGGCAGATGGAGAGTATGTAATCAACATCACTTTCTGTAAAGGCGTCAACGCTCTGTTTGGCAAGGTCAATTCCTGTTTCTGTGTCCCCTGAGTAGAGGGCAGGTATACCGCAACAGTTCTGGCTTTTCGGGAACACTACTTCCACATTGAGAGCGTTGAGTACCTTGATTAGACTCACCCCAACCTCCGGGTAGACAAAATCGGCGCCGCAACCCACAAAAAAACCTACCTTGTAGTCGGGATTCGACAGGGACTGGGGGATAGAGTCAAACTGGTCCCTGAATGATTTTGGTGCTATAGAGGGCAGATCACGCCATTCTGTAAAATCCCTGTCCATGAAATGAAGTGGCAGGTGGCGAATGATACGTTGGTCGGATTCGGCTCTGTTTTTATGGGTAACCGGTCTTTGCAGTTTAGAGGCTGCGCGAACCATGGTGTGAAAAAGGGTTCGATTTTTCATTACCGCTTTAAAGGCCACGTTTTTGATAATCCCCATTCCGTAGTCTTTGGTCACTTCGTTTCTGAGATGGAGGATGATCTCTTCAAGGTCAATCTTGGAAGGGCAGACCGCAACACAGGACCTGCAACCTATACAGGCCCTGGTGATATCTTTGGCTTTATCCAGTCCTTCGTAGAAGGCTGTAAGGATAATACCAATGGCAGAAATATAGATTGAACCAAAGACATGGCCGCCAACTGTCTGGTAAACGGGACAGACGTTGGCACATGCACCGCACTGGATGCAACGGAGCGCATCCTGGCAGGCCTTTGACTCATAAAGCGCTTCGCGACCGCCATCAATCAGCACGATATGCTGTTCCTTCACCTCTCCGTCGCTGGGCACTGCGCCACGAATCCAGGTGACGTAGGATGTAAGGAGTTGTCCCGTGGCATTACGGGGCAGCAATCTGGTAATCTTGATTGCGTCCTCCATGTTCCTTACCAGTTTGTGGATACCTGCAAAGACCACGTGCACCTTAGGCAGGGTTGAACAGAGGCGGGCATTTCCTTCATTGGTGACAAGGCCAATACCGCCGGTGTTGGCAACGAGAAAATTCGCGCCAGTAAGGCCAATATCGGCATCGAAATAATCTTTTCTCAGTCGGGTTCTGGCGTGATCAACGAGTGTCTTGATCTCTGGAGAGATGGTTGTTCCCGACTCTTTACTGAAGAGTTGGGCTACTTCCTCTTTAAACATATGGATGGCGGGCATAACCAGGTGGCTTGGCCGCTGTCCCGCAAGTTGCAAAATCCATTCGCCGAGATCAGTTTCCGAAGCACGGATCCCTTGAGCCTCAAGGGCTTTATTAAGGTGGGCCTCTTCTGAGACCATCGACTTGGATTTAGCAATCAGTGTTGCATTTTTACTCTTTGCCAGGTTGACGACATAGTCGTTTGCTTCCTTGGTATCCTTGGCGATAAAAACTTTGGAGCCAGCAGCTTCGGCATTCTTGATGAATTCCGCCAGCAACTCTTTCCTGTTTCTCCGCACCTCGTCTTTCATTGCTGCAATTTCAGTGCGCATTGCCTCAAAATCTAGGCCCTGGTAGGCATTTTCTCTGGCGATCAGGTAGGCGTCTCCAAAGAGATGGAGGGCCTTGCTTAGTTTTGGGTTGGCTATTGCCGCTTCAACGCTGTCTTTATAATTTGATTCTGCTGCCATGTTATTCTCCTCTGTTAGTTTTCCATTAAATCACTGGAAATATTTTCCACCAGAAGAATATGGAGTTCTCTGGGACCATGGCAGCCGATAGTAAGCACTCTTTCAATATCGGCGGTACGGCTCGGACCTGTGATGTATGCGATGAATTTTGCTTCATGGCCCTGATGAATGGCTGTCATTGGTTCGACTGCGGCCAGATTATCTTCCAGGACTGTCACGGGGTCGACCAGAACAAAGTGCTTTTCAGGTAAGGTTGTCGCAAGGCGGATATCCTCATCGGTGGATTCAAGGACGACGGTACCACTGTCTGCCATACAGAAGTTACAAAAGGTAACCCCACTGGCCGGAACCTGGCCGGCATCCCTGAATTTCCCGGCAAAGACATCTATTCCTGCCTCTGCGAGAAGGTTTTGCAAACCATGTCGTTTAGCGAGAATGGTCTGGGGGACAAGGGTGGTGCCTGTTGTTATGTTACTGATATAATCAACAGCAGCTTGCAGGTCTTGCACCTGGTTCACCTCTGCGCCAACACGTTTTGCTGTATCAATAAATCGTTCGACAAACATCTGTGTCATTCCTTTTCCTCTAAAGTATTGGAGTTTAAAGCCAAGGGGGTGAGTGGGTGGTGTTCAAGATGTACTTAAACACCACCTCTCTGGAGCAACAGTGTGGATCAGGATCCGAAAAAGATGGATGGTAGCCAGGTTACTAATCCCGGGAAAAATCCAAGAATAATTAATCCGAGTATCTGCAGGAGAACAAAAGGCATGATGCCTCTGTAAATATGACCCATGGTGTACCCATCCGGAGCAACACCCTTGAAGTAGAACAGAGCGTAACCAAAAGGCGGGGTGAGAAACGATGTTTGAAGGTTAACGCAGAGTAGGATGGAGAACCACAATGGATTAAAGTCAAGCTCCATGGCAATTGGCATGAAGATGGGGACAGTAACCAGCAGGATCGCGGCCCAGTCAATAAACATACCCATCAGGAAAACGATGCCCATCATAATAAATAAAACGGCCCATCTGCTCATCCCTGACCCAACCAGCACGTCGGCTACAACATCTCCGCCGCCCATGGAAAGAAAAACCGTGGAGAAAAATTTCCCGCCTATAAAGAGCATCATAACCATGGCGGTGGTGGACATGGTGGCGTGTGCGGATTCCTTGAGAACCTGCCAGTTGAATTTCCCGTTGGCGATAGCAAGGATAAGGGCACCAAAGGCACCAAGAGCTGCAGCTTCAGTTGGTGTTGCCACCCCGGCCAGAATGGTTCCCATAACTGCTAGGATAAGAGCCATCGGAGGGATGAGTGATTTCAGGGTGAGTATGATTTTTTTGGCTACAGTCCATTTGGAAGCCTCTTCCTTTGAAATCGGAGGGCCAAGCTGGGGGTTAATATTACATCTGACCAGAATATAGATGAAGTAAAGCGATGCGAGCAACAGGCCAGGAAGAATGGACCCCGCAAAGAGGTTACCAACGGAGGTCTCTTTCATGCCTGTGAGACCACCATACACAACCATCATGATACTTGGTGGGATTAATATACCAAGGGTTCCTGCGGCGCAGATGATTCCCGCGGACATCTCTTTCTGGTAGCCTTTTTTCATCAGGGCGGGGGTTGCGAGAAGACCCATGGCAACAACCGAGGCACCTATGATGCCCGTGGTTGCGGCAAAAACTGTACATACAACGACAACGGCAAGACCCAGCCCGCCTTTGAGTCCACCTAGGACCACAAAGAGGGTTTCAAAGAGTTCGTCGGCCACCTTTGACCGATCGAGTAGCTGGGCCATTAAAATAAACAGGGGGATGGCGACCAGAACATAGTTGTTCATCAGTCCCCATGCATTATTTGCAAACATGTCAAAAAGACTTGCCACGTTCCAGCCATTGTCGATAAGACCAAAGAGGGTTGCGACTGCGGCAAGGGTATAGGCCAGTGGGTGGCCAAAGGTTATGGCAATAATTAGAGTGGCGAACATGGCCACTGTCAGGATTTCCGGGCTCATGGTAACCTCTATTTATCGTTATTGAAAAGAATCTGCAGGTCTTTGATCAGGTTGGAAATACCCTGCAGCAGTAGAAAGAAAAAACAGAGGGCCATGATGGCCTTGAAAGGGTAAATCGGCGGTCCCCAGCTGGTTGAGTTTCTCTCAAGCCCTTCAATTGATGTCCAGGCGAAGGTACTGGCGGACCATGTCATAAAAACCATAACTGGCATAAAAAATACCAGGGTTGTAAGGGCACCAAGGGCGGCCCGTACTTTTGGCGGTGCCAGGGCGGTGAAGATATCTACCTGCACATGGCCTTTTTTAACATCGGTATAGGAAATACCGAACATATAGTGCATTCCGTAAAGAAACGCTGTGGCCTCAAAGCCCCAAGTAGTTGGGGCGTTGAAACCGTAACGCATAATGACTTCATAGATGACAACACCCAACAGGGGAAGTATCAGCATTGAGGTTATATCACCCTGCTTTCGGCTGAAGGCGTCAATGCTATCTGATATTTTTGAGAACATCACAGAATCCTTTTGGTCTGGATTTTTATAGAGTCCGCTGCCAAATCTCAGGCAGCGGACTATCTATTACTATAATCGAAAATTATTCAGTGATCTGACCTGAAATATAGGTCTCATATGGCCATGGAGTTGCACCACTACGTGCTTCACGCCATACAGAATACTCTTCGATGAATGCTTCCTGGCTGTCTAGTGCTTTTTTCACATCAGGATGCTTTTCTTTAACCGAGTCAAGGTACGTTTTAGCGACCTTACGGAACTCAATCAGAGTGTCTTTGTCCATCTTCACCAGTTCAACTTTTTCTTTGAACATGTTGATCGCTTCAGCGTTCAGAGCGTTGATCCAGTTGTAACTCCACGCTTGAGTTTCAGCAGCGGCAATTTTGACAATCCATTTCAGATCTTCCGGCAGTTCGTCCCAGGCTTTCTGGTTGAAAAACAGAGCACACTGGATACCGGGCTGATGGACACCTGGCTGAATAGCGTATTTGGTGATTTCGTCAAAACCCATAGGGTAGTTGATGGCAGGGGAGGAGAACTCAGCCGCATCGATTACGCCACGCTCGAGAGCGAGGTATACTTCGCCACCAGGAAGAGGAGATACTGAAGCACCAAGGTTGTTCATAATGTCCATGAACCAGCCAGGGGTACGGAGGCGCATGCCTTTGAAATCTTCCATTTTGGTTGCGCGCTTATTTGAAAACAGACCCATTTCCTGACCGAGTTGTCCACCTGGAAGGGCGTAGAGACCAAACTGGCCGTAAAGATCCTGCATCTGCTCAATTCCGCCTTTTTCGTAGAGCCAGATGTTGTAGCCCTCACCGTCAAGACCAAAAGGAACCGAGGCAAAAGCAACGAAAGCCTCGTTCTTACCTTTCCAATACCCTGGCCAGTCATGTCCTACCTGGGCTGATCCCTTAGCAACAGCGTCAAAACTTTGCATTGCTGGTACCAGTTCACCGGCGGAAAATGGTTTTATATCGAGACGGCCTGCGGATGCCAGGCGTACAGAATCGGCAAAGTGAGCGGCTATATCATAAAACAAGAGACCTTTGGACCATGGCATAACCATTTTCCAGCGTATTTTTCCCTCAGATGGCTTAAATTTTACCCGCTTTGCTTCAGCACTTCTAGGATCACTGCCGAACTTCTCGCGTTTGGCAGCATTTGCTGTGCTCAAGGTGAGACCCGTCGTGAGTAGCAGGGTGAGAGCGATTGCAAAAAATCGTTTCATTTGTAACTCCTCCATTAAAATGATACTGGTAGCGCTATTGTTAGCACCGTTCACATTGGACAATGCCATAAAGCGGACGATTGTCGATTTGCTTAAGAGGAGAGCAACTTTAATGCCAGTGTGGGTGGTTTTGCCGATTGGCTCAATAATTCAGTTGTTTATCTCTTGTTGTGCAAGGTTTCTGCTGGCAGGATGTTAGTGTTGTCTTAAAAAAAAGACAGTTTTGTCTGCTCAAGTTGCTGTAGCCGTGAAAGGCTGTTGGGTTTAAAAAGAGGAAACTGTTATTAACTCTCTGAAAATACAGCGAATCGTTCGCTGAGTAAGTGGGTCTGAAAATTAGGAATGGGTGTTGGAGATGGTGAGGCTACTTTTGTCTGAATAGTTGCTGTTATTTCTCAACTATCTGGAATATGGTAATTTATATTTAATCCGAAAAATAAGACAGGGATGTTTTGCAAGGTAGTATTGTTTCTTATTATTTGATCACATTTTGTGGTTTATATATCATTCAGTATACATGTAGATAGTTTGATACATTGTTGACATGTAGTTGGGATTAATTATCATATAACAGTATCTGTCTGTTTTCCAGGGAAATGGAGGTTGTGAATGAGTGATCCAAGAGATATGTACCAATGTCAAATAGCCAATTGTGGTTTTGTTTATGATCCAGAGAAGCAAAGTCGAAAATCCAAGATACCCTTAGGTACAAAGTTTGAATCTTTGCCTAGTAATTGGAAATGTCCAGTTTGTGGGGCATCGAAGGATAAATACAGACCCGTCACGGGACCTGGTTCTGTACTCCAGGATGGTGCATAACACATCCTCCCTGTGATCATAAGAACAGGTTGAGGTAGGTAATCAGTAGTGAAAACCCAAATAGGCTCAAATCAGAGTAGGTGGTATCACCTTTCAGGCAATTGTTTTACTAAATACGCTACCAACGAAGAGTTGTTAATTGCCACAATTTCAAAAAACTTTTGGAAATTTATATCAGCCTTCTCTCCAGCTTTGTCTGATATAGAGCGAAGAATTAAGCAGGGATTTTGTTTTTCTGGGCTATTTGCGCCACAGCAGCACCTTCCATTTCAACGATGTCCGCTTTTTGATCCAGCAATGATTGTTTTTTAACATCATTTGCTAAAAATTGATCCCCTGTGGCAACTATTCCATCAAATTTTAAAGCAGGTAGATAATCTTTGCCGTCTACTTGAACAGGCGTGAACAATTCTGCGAATTGAGCTGCATTCTTTTTCATTTTAACCAAGAGCTCTTTTGACCAAAACTTGTCTAGATCAAAATAAACAGATTCATCACCAGTGCCAATACCAATTTCAGGTACCGTTCCGACTGCATGCATTGTAAACCTTTCTCCTAAATAGCCAAAGTCATGTTGAAAAGCTTGGCTCACAAATACAACATCACCAACATTAAAGGCCGGGTTGATTCCCCCTGCAACACCTGAAAAGATGAGCACATTAATCTGATATTCGGAGATTAATTTTTGAGTCATTGCTGCGGTGTTTACTTTGCCTATTCCTGAAAGCGTTACGTACACAGTATGAGAACCGATTTTCCCTTTAATAATACCTTTTGAAACTACTTTCTGATGAGTAATTTTGCTTTTGAGGTTTTCCAGTTCAGCAGGCATTGCTGACAATATACCAATGGTTTCAGCATATGAGATGGCCGCAAAAACGTTGAAGAATAGATAAATAGATGCAACAGTGAGTAATTTCGATTTTATCATGGGATATATTCTTTGAGTTATTTGCATTAAGTTTCAGCTATATAAGTTAAACGTCACGTGTTATTTCCTGGTTTCACTCTCTTTTGATAATCGGAACCAAGACCTCAGTTTCCAATTCCGAAGTTGATTTTTCTCCTCTGTACAAGCGAGCATCTTTTATATGTACTTTCAATCTTTTTTTATAATATATTATCCACCGAAAGCTGCTGTTATTGAGACAAATTGTATTTTTTTAGCAGGGAATAGAAGTGCGAGCGGGAAAGACCTGAGGTTTTCATGATCTGCTTCATATTCCCGTCACACTGCCGTATCAGTTCTCCAAGGTATGTTTTTTCAGCGGTGTTCTTAAACTCTTTCAAGGGAGGGAGGGGGCGATCGAAAATGTCTTCGAAGATCTGCTGTCCGATATTCTGGACAAGTGGATTTGTCTCCTCGGCTAATTCATCTTTTTCTTGTGAGCCGGCAAGACGGGAGATTTGTGCTTTAGCAACTTCTATCCTCAGGGCCCTGGGGAGATGCATTGAATAGAGCGTATCTTCACTGCCGGCGTCAATAACGGAACGTTCCAGGATATTGAGCAGTTCACGTACATTGCCAGGCCAGCTGTACTCAATAAGGGTATCAAGGTAATCTTCCCCAAATTCTTTTGTGGCAAGACCCAATTCTTCACATAACTGGGTCATCCTGTAGGTTGCAAGTTCTGTAACATCATCCATTCGCTGCCGCAACGGTGGAAGGTGGATGCGCATGGTTTTGATTCGAAACAGCAGGTCACTGCGAAAAAGACCATCTTCAACCATCTGGTCGAGATCACGGTTTGTGGCGGCTATGAGTCTGAAATTGCTTGTCTGTTCTCTTGTGGCACCCACCGGTCTGAACTGTTTTTCCTGGAGCACCCGGAGGAATACTTTCTGGATGGAGAGGGGCATCTCGCCGACCTCATCGAGAAAGAGTGTTCCTTCATCGGCGGTTTTGATGAGACCCTCCCGGTTGAGCTGCGCGCCAGTGAAGGAGCCTTTGAGATGTCCAAAGAGTGTTGACTCAACGAGAGATTTTGTAAGTGCTGTGCAGTCAACGACAACAAAGTTGCTACCTGCGCGTGTACTGTTTTGGTGGATTAAGGAAGCAAACAGCTCTTTTCCGGTTCCGGTTTCACCGGTTATGAGTACGTTTGAATCAGATTTCGCCGCCTTGACTGTTAGTTTGAGACTTGCCTTTATCCCGTGACTGCTGCCTATCACGCCATCAATCACCGGCATATCAACAGGAGAACGGCCTTTTTTTTCTTTACGGTATTTGAGAGCACGATCCAGCGTGAGGGTTATATCGCGAATCGAAGTAGGTTTTAGGAGGTAGTCCCACACCCCACCCTGGATTGCCAGCTCAGCCCCATCCGGGTTTCCTTTACCTGTTAGAATTATAACCTCCGGAGGGTCGGTGATTGTCATTATCTGGGGGAGTATGTCAAGGCCATTGCCGTCTGGAAGAAATACATCTAAGAAAACAACATCGTAGTGGTTTTGTTGAGCCAGTTGAAGGCCGTCACGCAGGGTGTGCGCCTTGTCTGAGCTGTAGTTTAGCCGGGTGACAAGACTTACCATGGTTTCGCAGGCTTCGATGTCGTCATCGATAATAAGTATTTTAGGCATCTTGTGGTAAATTTTTTCTGATATCTCGAATTCCATCCATGATATCTTTTTTATGATAGGGCTTGATTATAACCTTCTGGATATTGGCATGTGGTCTGGCCGCAGTTTTTGCATCATCCCTGCCGGAGATGAGGATAAATGGTAGTTCCGTCAGCTGCTCAGCTAATTCAGTTCCACTTAATTCTGGCATGTCAAAGTCACTAATAACTATATCAAAATGGTTTTGTCCTGACGAGGCAAGTTTTACCGCGGCGAGTGAATCACGTACTGCTGTAACTGAAAAGCCCATTTCCTCAAGAAGTCTGGGGGTTGTTTGGAGTTGGTCCTCGTCGTCTTCAACAAAGAGAATATTGCCACCGGATTTTATGTCGCCGTGCAGACTATTTGAAACAATATCGTTAGCAGCTTCAGATTCAGGCAAGATTATTTCGAAGATAGTTCCGCCTCCTTCCCTGTGGGCAACACTTATGGAGCCCTGGTGGCTTTTAACGATACCATGGACTACAGCCAGCCCAAGGCCAGTGCCTTCGCCTTTAGCTTTTGTTGAAAAAAATGGATTGAATATTTTATCTATAATTTCAGGAGCAATACCGGGGCCATTATCAGCCACAGAGACTTTGATTTGATAATTTTCTCCATGTTCGGTTGTTATTATGTCGCTGGAGGTGTCATGTTCCCGCTTGAGAAAAATCTCCAGGTTACCCCCTTTTTCCCGCAGGGCATGGTATCCATTTGTTGTAAGGTTGAGAATGGCCTGGTGCATCTGGGTTGGGTCTGCGTGTACGAAAAATTTACACCGCTCCTGTATCATGCAGGAGACGTTGATGTTAGCAGGGGTTGAAGCCTCCATCAGATGAACGACTTCCTGGATAATTTCACTCATATCTGTTGGACGAAAACCTTCTGTTGAGGGGCGACTGAAAGAGAGGATCTGTTGTACTACTCTGCTGCCTCTTCTTGCAGCCTTCAGGACGCGTTTCAGGTCAGCTTCTGTCTGGCTTTCCGGGGGAATGTCTCCGATCGCAAGTTCAGTAGAGTTTATGATGGAAGTGAGGATGTTGTTGAAATCGTGGGAAATTCCACCGGCAAGAGTTCCAATTGCTTCCATTTTTTGAGACTGGAGTAGCTGTTTTTCCAGGTTTTGTTCCTTGGTGATGTTTTCAGCCGTGCTGAGAACCCCTACCAGTCGTCCTCCCTGGCCTTTGAGGGGGACCTTGTTCACTTCAAGCCAGGATTCGTTGCCGTCTTGGCTGGAGACCTGTCGCCTGAGCTTTCTGAAGGCTTTTTGGCTGTCAATTACTGCGGAATCAATAACTGCAGACCAGTTTCCATAATCGTCGTCCCTGACAATGTCATAGGTGTTCATACCCTCGACAAGCTGGGTTTCGGCTATGCCGAAGAAGTCAACAAACGCCTGGTTTGCGCCGAGATACTTGCCATTAACATCTTTCCAGGAGACAAGCTGCGGTATGGTGTCCATCAGGGTTTCCTGGAACGCGAGCTGGTCAATTATTTTCAATTCAGCTTTACGTCTTTCCAGCATCGCGCCAAGCATTGACACCAGGGCAAGAAGTAACAGTACGAAACTGATCATTATGGTCCAGAACAATTCTTTGGACAGTGAGTAAAAAGCCTCTGGTGAATTTATGATTTTTCGATTTTCAGGTAAAAGCATCTGATCAATTCCAAGTTTGTCCATTACTGCATAATCAAAGATGTAGACGCCTCCCGGTTTGTTGTTAATTGGAATATCGTCAGGTTTAACTCCGGCCAGTATTTCCAGAGCCATTCTCCCTGCTATCTCACCATGCTTTACTCCAGAGAGTACACGCCCGCCGACAGCGCCGTAGCCAACCATGAATTCCCAGGCGGTGTAGATGGGCACAGAACTGTGTTTATAGATGGCTTCACTCACCTCTTCAGAGGTGTAAAAATGCCCCTCTATTGTTTGGTAGTAGGGAGCTATAAAGAGAAAGGTATTGTCGGGGAGTTTTCTGACTCTTTGCTGAGCCTCCTGCATACTGAGTTGTACCCAAAACTCAATTTCAAGACCGGTATCTTCTCTTTTGGCAATTTTCTCTACCTGTCGTTGTATAGCTCTACCTGCTGTCGAGTTGTCGATAAGGACGACGAGGCGGTTTTTCTCGGGATGCAGTGTTTTGGCAACTTCTAAGGTCGCAATCAGGTCAAATATCTCAACGACCCCGGTTATGTTACCACGAATGGTATCTGATTTTTGAAGGTCATTGATGCCGCAGAAAACTACGGGGACACCTGGAAACAACTCATCCCGATGTTCGTTGATAAAATTTAATGCGTCGTTGTCAGAAATAATGATGATGTCAAAGTTTTCGTTGACGAACTTTTCCTTGTAGAGGGAGAACAGGTTTTTAGATATGTTTGCATAGTTATACTTTTTTGCATCCATATACTCAATCTGCAGGTCTATCTTGTACCGACTACTGTTAAGGACTGTGCGGACTCCCTTGAGGAGTCCGTCTGACCAGTGATAGCCGTTATGGTAGGAGTTGAGGTAGAGGACTGTTTTTTTTTCCTCTTCAGCGGTGCAGGCGCTAGGGGAGAGAACGTAGAGGGTGATTAGCAACAAGCAGAAATAATATATACTCTTGTGCGACATGTTAAGAGAGTTGATTCCCATTTCCCATGACATTGTTGTAGGAGGGTTGTAAGTATTGGAAACTAGACAGCCTCCTAAGAGACTGTGTGGTCTGCAGTGCGATTAGATCTCGTCAACGCCAGATGGGATGAGGCAGATAAAAACGAAATCATCGCCACCCGCGTTCATGAGCTGGTGTTCTTCGTTTCCTGGGATAAAGACAACTGTGCCACTTGTCACTTCTCGCCATTCCCCATTTTGGTAAACCTTGCCGGTCCCTGAGTGGACAAAAATTTCGTGTTCCCATTCATGGGAATGTCGGGGGCTAAACCCTCCTGGTTCCACTGTGAAAACCCTCATGCAGAAATTATTCGCATCGTCTTCCTTGCCGATCACTACTCTTCCTGTGACCCCTTTTACCGACTCATTTTCAAATTTATGTGCTACTGATTCTGTGTATTTTGCGATCTTCATAAGTCATCCTAATGTTAATAATGAGATGTAAGTGTAGCTAAGTGTATCTATATGGACATATTAAAAACGATTTTGCAGGATTGCAACTGTTTGGATCTACACAAGGGTCATCTCTTGTTTCCCTGGCCGGTAAGTCCCATGTAAATTGCTGAAAGTGTCAGCAACACCCCTATCCAGTTGAGGGCATCTGTGGGCCGACTGAAAAAGGTCACATCCCAGAGAAAAGAGAGCGTTGGTTGGAGTAGCAGTACCAGGCCGGTAAGTGAGGCACGGATTTTTGGCATGGCCGTGGCTATAAAGACCCAGCCGATAGTCTGGCTGAAGAGACCTAATCCTAAAAGAGACATAAGTGTTGTAGAATCAGGGATAGCAAACGAATCTCCAGCATGGATCATTTTCAGTCCCAGGAAGATACTGCTGACAACAGAGACGAGGAGCAGAAGGAAAAAATGAGAATGGGCGTTTTGCATCTGAATTTTCCGCATTGAGAGCAAAAAAATCGCGTAGCAAACGGCGGTGAGAAGGCCAAAATAGATGCCAGTTTTATAGTTTGTGTCCAGGGAGCCCCATTGGAATCCAACGATAAGCAGGAGGCCGATAACCGCCAGAGGAATGGCTGCTAAAAATCGTGGCTTTAGTTTTTCGCCTAAAAAGATAAACCCTGCGGCTGTCAGTAAAAACACCTGAAAGTTGCTTAGCAGTGTCGCAAGTCCGGGGCCAATATACATTATTGATTCGTGCCAGAAGAACAGGTCTAGAGCAAAAGCAAGACCACATAGTATGACAAGGAAAATTTGTACCGCGCTGAGTCTGGTTATTTGCCGTTGGTAGCCGGTGCACAGCAATAGGAAAATTGAGCCGAAAAAAACTCGGTAAAAACCTGATGTTGTGGGCGATACCTGGGCCAGTTTCACAAATACTGCAGAAAAACTTATCATGAAGGCACCCAGAAGGACCTGGAAAATGGGCTGGTGTTTGCGGTAGGTGGATAGCATTGTCTGATTGAGGGAAGATTATAAATTTTAGGTTACTTTTGCCGTGCCAGACCTTACAACGAACAGACCCTTTTTCGCTACTGGTTGTGCATATTAGAATTATTTAATTTTATATTAGATGAGAGATTGCACAATATGTTGAGTGTTGAAGTTGCTGTGAGCGGTGTAATAATAATTATTATTAAATTTATAAGCAAAAATAATAATGTTTTATATCAGGTGATTACCGTTTTTATGTTGGCCATTTAAAAATGTTGTTGAAATTCTGTTAAAATTTAGTAATAATTAAAAATTATTGTTATTGTAAAGTAAATCGATGTTCTTTTTTATACATGCACAAATTGCACAACGGGCTTGATGAGTGTGTCGTGCGTTAAAGAGTGAAAATAAAGTAAATGGAGTGCAAACCGGACGATATGAAAGATCTCTCAACAAAGTATTTGGGGCTGGACCTGAAGAATCCCTTGATTGTTGGCAGTTGCGGTTTAACAAATTCAGTCGAAAAAATAAAAGAACTGGCAGAAGCAGGGGCTGGAGCAGTTGTTTTAAAATCACTTTTTGAGGAACAGATTCAGGGGGAATTTTCATCAAACCTGGAAAGTTATAACACGGATTATCCTGGTGCAACGGATTATATTCGTGAATTCACCAGGGGAAATGAACTCGATACCTATTTGAAGCTGATTAGCGAGGCAAAAAAGGAAGTCGATATACCTGTAATTGCAAGTATCAACTGTGTCTCAGGCGCTGAGTGGACATCTTTTGCAAAGTCCATAGAGGCGGAAGGAGCGGATGCATTGGAACTCAATGTATCTCTTTTACCGTCTGATCCCAAATTGACCTGTGAACAGAGTGAGAAACGATATGCTGAGATAGTCGATACGGTTAGCGGAATAGTTTCCATCCCGATAGCGCTGAAAATGAGTCATTATTCAGCATCTCTTGCGAATCTTATCCAAAAACTGAGCTGGACCACCAAAGTTTCAGGGTTTGTGCTCTTTAACCGGTATTACACTCCGGATATCGATATTGATAAAATGGAACTTGGCGTGGCTGATGTCTTCAGCAGTCCGGCGGAGGGCTCGGGAACCCTGCGATGGATTGCTCTGATGTCGGACCTTATTGAAAAGGATCTGGCTGCATCCACAGGAGTACATGATGCTGAAGGTGTAATAAAACAACTCCTTGCAGGTGCTGATGTTGTGCAGGTTGTGTCTACACTCTATAAGAATGGGCCGGAGCAGCTAGGGACTATCCTGGCCGGGCTTGAACAGTGGATGGATGACAAGGGTTTTGACTCTGTTGGACAGTTCAGGGGTAAGCTCAGCTATAAAAGTGTCGATGAGCCTGCGGTTTTTGAAAGAACGCAGTTTATGAAATATTTTGCAGGCTTGTCCTAAGCGTGGGGCTGATGTAATTGCGGACATGTTTCTTGGATAAGCTCCTGGAAGTTACCGTTCGAATCTAATGATCTTAACAACTGACAATTTATGAAACCGTTGCTGACTTTTCCAAAAGGTGGGGTACATCCACCAGAATTTAAAGGGCAGACCGAATCCCTCGGAATAGAGGTAATGCCTGTACCAAAAGAGTTGGAACTGATTCTGGGCCAACACATTGGCGCACCGTGTTCTCCTACTGTTGCAAAGCGGGAAGAGGTTATTGAAGGTGGTATGATTGGCGAAGTGACTCGTGGTCTTGGAGTGCCTCTCCATGCCCCGGTTACAGGAAAAATCAAAAACATAGCTTCTTCTGTTCATCCCATTCGTGTGTCCGCTCCCTCGATTACTATTGCAGTTGACATGGAGGCTGAACCGCCTCAATATCAGCAGCATGACTGGCAGCATCTCGGTGATAGAGAGTTGCGCGAAAAAGTGGAGGCTGCAGGGATTATAGGTATTGGAGGTGCAGGGTTTCCCACCCATGTGAAGTTGAATCCTCCTTCTACCTCACCCGTTGACACGCTTCTCTTAAATGGGGCGGAGTGTGAGCCTTATATAACTGCAGATCACCGGCAGATGCTAGAAAATCCAACCGATATTATTGAGGGTGCAAAAATCATTCTCAAGATTCTTGGAATAACTGAATGTCACATCGGTATTGAGTCTAATAAGCCGGATGCTATTGATGTGATGACTAAGGCAGCTGCTGAGGGGTCTACTGGTGAGTATAAAATTTCAGTACAGCCACTCCAGGTGAAATATCCCCAGGGGTCAGAAAAGCAGCTTATTCAAGCGGTTACCGGAAGAAAGGTTCCCGCAATGGCTCTGCCCTCATCGGTAGGAGTCGTTGTACAGAATGTTACTACAGCAAAGGCAATATATGATGCGGTGGTCTACAGCAAACCCCTGTATGAAAAAGTAGTGACCATAGCCGGTAAGGGTATTGCACGGCCCGCCAACCTTCAGGTAAAGGTCGGTACCAAGGTTCGGGATATTGTTGACTACCTTGGTGGGTTACAACCGGGGCTGTCAAAAGTGATTATGGGTGGCCCGATGATGGGCTTTGCTGTCTCGAGCCTTGAGGTTCCGGTTACCAAAACCACATCGGCTCTGCTCTTTCTCACCGAAGATGAGGTGGATAATAGTCCCCATTCCGCGTGTATCCGCTGTGGTTGGTGTCTTGACGCTTGTCCCATGGGATTGGAGCCAAAAGAAATAGGCATCTATGTTGAGGCAAACAGGGCTGAGGATACGGAGCAGTTTGGTGTTTTCGACTGTTTTGAGTGTGGTTCCTGTGCCTATGTCTGCCCTGCCAAACGGCCACTTGTGCAATTTGTGAGAATGGCCAAGATGAAAGCCAAGCGGCCACAGTAGAAAATTATCTATAGTAGTATATTTCAGAAGCTTGTTAGTCGGTTTGCCCTGTAGTTCAGGGTATGTCTGTTAACCTGGTGTCTGGCCTTTGATGGCTGGCCACTAAATAGGAGGTTGTAAGGAGAGTCGTGATCAAACAGCAAGAGTCAGAAGGCCAGACTGCTGCTACGAACCTGTGGAAGGTTTCTATTTCTCCACATGTGAAAAGCAGCGAGTCGGTTGAAAAAATTATGTGGACTGTTGTGGCCTGCCTTGTGCCACCACTGATTTTGTCAGTATTTGTTTTCGGAGTTCAAGTGCTCTTTATTACAGCTGTTTCAGTGATAAGCTGTGTTGCCGTTGAGGCGGTGAGTCAGAAAGCTCTTGGAAGACGGGTGACAATTAAAGACGGAAGTGCAGTGCTTACTGGAATGCTTTTGGCATTTGTCATTCCCCCTGGGGTTTCACCTCTTCTGCCGATTTTAGCCGCGGTGTTTGCAATATATATCGGTAAACACCTTCTGGGCGGAATTGGTTATAACTTCTTTAACCCGGCACTGCTCGGCAGGGCGTTTCTCCTGGCCTCGTTTCCTGTGGCCATGACTTCTGCCTGGTTACCACCCGTTGATGGTTTTGCCATTTTTTCTTATCTGGGTTCCTCCATTGATGCCGTTTCCACGGCAACGCCTCTTGCAGTGATGAAAGAGCAGGGGATGGTCGCATTTACCGAAATGTTCGGTTCCGGGATGAGTCTTTACGGTAGCTTCTTTCTTGGCTGGCGGCCAGGGTGTATTGGGGAAACCTCATCTTTTCTCCTGGTACTTGGTGGCCTCTACCTGATTTACAGGGGATACATAACCTGGCATATCCCGGTTTCAGTTCTTGGATCCATAGCTGTTCTCAGCTGGGTCTTCGCGGGTGAGAACTATTTCTCTGGAGATCCATTGCTTGCTATTCTCTCTGGCGGGGCGATCTTGGGTGCCTTTTTCATGGCAACCGATTATGTGACCAGTCCGTCGACGAGGACAGGGCAGGTTGTTTTTGGTATAGCCATAGGTGCTCTCACCGTTCTTATCAGAATTAAAGGTGGTTATCCGGAGGGAATCTGTTATGCAATCCTTCTCATGAACCCTCTGAGTACGGTTCTTGATGGCTGGTTTAAACCTAAACGTTTTGCTCCACCAGCAGGAGGTGCAAAATGAAAGACATAATTACAATTGTTGTCAGATTGACCTTGTCATGTCTGCTTGCAGCAACCGTTATGGGGTTTTGTTTTATTTTTACCAGTAACGCTAAAAAACATAATGAGCATGTGAGAGAGCAGCAGGTTATGTATGAGCTGCTTGGCTATAAGGGAGATGTGAAAGCACCCGATTCTGTAGTTTTGCATGAGCTCTATCGATATGTGATCACAGGCAGTGACAGGCAGTCCATCGGCTACCTCGTGCCACAGGGCCACGGCAACGGTGGGTTTCTCTTCGTTAATATTGGTCTGGACGGTGCGCTTATTGAGTCAAAACCAGTTGATCTCAATGAGGCGGAGGCGATTGAGGCAGAGTCCAGGGATAAGGCTGTTCAGACCGTAGCCGGTACTGGATTCCAGGTAGTGTTTGCTGATCAGACCATCGTCGTTACCGAAAACGGTTCGAGAATTGCCTATCTTCTTGGAGGAAAATTCCAGGGTTTTAAAACTTTTATTAATATGATGCTCGCGGTGGATCCCGATTTTGCTCTTGTTGGCATTGAAGTTCTTGAGCATGAAGAAGATCCTGGCCTGGGTGCTGAAATCGAACAGGAATATTTCAAAAACCAGTTTAAAGGTAAATCCTTTGAGGCGGTTAAGGGGATTGATGTGGTTAAAGCCCCCATTCCTGCTGATTACTGGCAGGCCCTTAATGGCAAGAGTGGCGAAGAAGAGTTACTCAAGTTTCGTGAGCAGTACAAAGACCAGGATGTTTATGCCCTTACCGGTGCGACCATATCTACCAGAGCAGTCTGCAATGGTGTGAAAGGTATTGTTACCAAATTTGCCTACCGGGTGAATGTTTTGGATAAGGTCCTGAAAGAACAGCAGCTTGCTGTATCGTTTTAATTCTTGTGAGAGGAAGTCGACGTGGCAAATGACAAATCAAGCATGCAGCTGATCGCCAGAGGAATATTGGCTGAAAATCCAATTTTCAAACTGGCACTCTCCATGTGTCCCGCGGTTGGTATTTCCACCACGGTAATGAATGGTGTTATGCTGGGAATCGCTGTACTCTTCGTTCAGGTTTTTTCCAGTGTTACTATTGCAATTTTTAAAAATGTTATACATCCGAGGATTCGGATACCAACCTATACTTTGACTATTGCGACCTGGGTTACGGTTATTGACCTGGTGCTTGCGGCCTATATGCCTGAAGCATATGCAAAGATGGGGATCTTCGTAAAACTTATTGTAGCCTTTGCTATTATCACCATGCGCCTTGAGATGTTTGCCTGCAAAGAATCCGTCAATGATTCTTTCTGGGATGGTCTCGGAATGGGGCTGGGTTTTATGGTTGGTATGGTGGTCATCGGATTTGTCCGGGAGTTGCTCGGGTCAGGGATGATTCTTGGTTACGATGTTCTGGGTTTTAAACCTTTGTTATTCTTTATTCTTCCAAGTGCAGGCTTCTTCGTGGTTGGATTAATGATGGCATTTTTCAATTGGATTGAACTCTACTATAAACGTGTAAAAGGGTTAAAATGATGACTCTTAGAAAATTAAAAATATTTATATTCACCGCACTTTTAATGTTGCTGGTTCCTGTTTTCGCTACTGCTGAAGGGCTGATAGCTGAACAGAGCTTTGGCGGTGATAACAAAATTATTGTCACCTTCGCAGAACCGGTCGACCCTACGGTGGCTGAAGATGTAGGAAATTATACCGTTTTTGAGGAGCCGGATCCGGATATCAGACTGAATCTTAGCTCTGTTGCTCTGTCTGAGGATGGGAAGTCTGCAACGCTTGTCTTTGAAGATGCACTGAACATGGCCATGACTCACGTCGTTTCAGTTAAGGGACTCGCGGGTGTGGATAAGACCTCTTTTAAGGTGAGTAAATCATATCTGGGCTACCTTTTCGGTATCTTTATATCGGCCCTGTTGATCAATAACTTTGTATTTACAAAGTATCTTGGACTCTGTGTCTTTTTCGGTACCTCCAAGAAAAAAGAGACGGCAAAGGGTATGGGGGTTGTCTTTACTCTGGTTACTGTGGTTTCGGCGACCATGAGTTGGTTTTTTTACAACTATATCCTGGTTCCGTTCAATCTCAATTTTCTGCAGATCGTAATTTTTATTGGGCTTACCTCCCTTACTGTGCAGGCCGTTGATACTGTTTTAAGGAAGGTTAACCCGATACTCTTCAACTCTTTTGGCGTATTTCTGGTACTGGTTATTGCAAACTGTGTAATTATTGCGGTTCCGCTCATTCTCGCGGGTAATAATTACAATCTGTTCGAAACCATTATGCTTGCCTTAGGTGCCGGAGGTGGTTTTCTGTTGGCCCTATACCTGATGAGTTCGGTGAGTGAGAGGATGCAGCTTGCTAATATTCCCGAAACCTTTAAAGGTCTGCCCATCTCCTTTATTGTAGCAGGGCAATTCGCTATGGCATTTCTTGGATTTTCCGGCTTACAGGTTTTTTAGTGCCTTAGAAATTCATTCGAAGTATACGCTTATCTCTTGTTTTTTTTGAATGAATTTCGTGAAGGCACTTATCCCGACTTATTTCCCGTTTATCGGGGTTAGATTTAAATAGAGAGTAAAAAGATATGGATCCGGCATTAATTAAATTGGCATTAGGTGGCCTGGTACTTCTCGGCTGCATAGGTCTTTTCTTTGGCATCGGACTTGCTATTGCCGCACACAAATTTGCGGTTGAAGTAAATCCGCTCATTGAAGAAGTGGTGGAATCACTGCCCATGGCTCAATGTGGTGGTTGTGGTTATCCCGGTTGTGAAGGTTATGCCATCGCGGTTGTCAATGACCCCGATGTTCCACCAAACCTGTGTTTTCCAGGAAAAGAAGAGGTCGCGAACCGAGTTGCTGAACTCACCGGTAAGAAAATGGCAGCGGTGGAAGATCAAATTGCACTGGTACGCTGTTCAAGAGTTGAAGGGAAAGTGAGCCATAAGCATGAATATTATGGCTTTGCGTCCTGCACTGCGGCGAATCTGAGCTTTGGTGGACCCTCATCCTGTGAGTTTGCCTGTATAGGTTTGGGTGAGTGTGCTGATGCCTGTCCTTTCGGTGCCATTGAAATGGTTGAGAATTTTCCAGTCGTAAATGCTGATAAATGCGTAAGTTGCGGTGTTTGTGTACGCAGTTGCCCAAAAGATATTATTGAGTTGCAGACACTCAAGGCGAGGGTATATGTGCCATGTATGACCAAAGCCCTTGGGAAAAACGTGAAAGCTGTTTGTGCAGTAGGCTGTATAGGTTGTAAAATGTGCGTCAAGGCTTGCCCGGCTGATGCTGTCACCTATGAAGACAATATTGTGAAAATAGATCACAAGGCATGTATTGAGTATGGTGATAGTTGTGAAACCGCCTGTGTAACAAAATGTCCACGTGACATATTCAGACCCTATGAGGGCCGTCAGGCAATTGCAAAATCTGCAGCTGATGGTCTGAAGATGGCTGGTTAAATCTGAAGTATAAAAGAGCAGACCATTAATGGTCTGCCCTTTTTTGTATCAACTCTACCCTAACCCGAATTTCTCATGAACTTTTTGATTTGCCTCTCAAGTAATTGATTTTATATCAAAAAAAATGCATTTCGTGTTTAACAGGGTATTTTTCATTTCAAATCAAAAAGTGCCCCCTTCGGGCCAACAGATTTTTCCGCAGCTGCATTGTTGCCGTGCATTTGCAGTAGATTACTACGGCTTCATGCACGGCGCCTCGACCTGCGAAAAACTTTATTGGTGAGAAATCCGGGCTAACCCAGATAGACGGGAAATAAGTCGGGATAAGTATCTTGGAAATTATTTTTTAAACTTTGATGAATCCAGATTGTATTTTTTGCTCTTGTATTGAATTGCCCGTCGGCTGATTCCCAGAAGTTCAGCGGCGTCTTTTTTCACTCCCCCGGTCTGTTTCAGCGCCCGAATTATTGCTTCCTTTTCACTCTCTTCTATCGAAAACCCCTGTCCTCCACCGTGTGTAGTTACAGTTTCATTTGTCTCAAGTTGGAGGTCGTCAGGCAGAATTACGTTGTTTTTACACAAGATAATCCCAGTTTCAATACCGTTTTTTAACTCACGAACGTTACCGGGCCAGCTCCGTGTCTGGAGCCATTCGATTGTGGTCTCGGAAATTTCTACGGAGGGTAAATTGTTCTTTTTGGTGTAGTCATCTACAAAAAAACGAGCCAGCCTTGGAATATCTTCAAATCTGTCGCGCAGGGGCGGAATGAGCAGGGTGACAACTCGTAGCCGATAGTAAAGATCCTGTCTGAAGCTTCCTTCTTCAACATCAGCCTTAAGATCGGAGTTAGTAGCTGCGATAACCCTGCAGTCGACTTTTTTCTCCTTTATGGCTCCAACCTGTCGTATAGTCCGTTCTTCTAGAAACCGGAGCAGTCGACTCTGCATCTCAGAGGAGATATTGCCAACCTCATCGAGGAACAGGGTTCCTTTATCGGCGGATTCGATTAAGCCTTTTTTGTCATTGATGGCGTGGGTAAAAGAACCTTTTACGTGGCCAAACAACTCACTTTCCAGGATGCCGGAGGGAGTGGAGCCACAATCCACTACAACATAGGGATTGTTGCCCCTCGTGCTCAATTGGTGGAGGAGTTTAGCGATGCATTCTTTACCGACACCGCTCTCTCCGAGGACCAGCACGTTTGCATTGCTACCGGCCACTTTGTGCAAAAGTTGTTTGAGATCAGCCATGACAAGACTGTCCCCCCAGATAAAGCCATTATATTCGACTGCATCACTCTCTTTATCTCGGGTTACTGCCAGGATATCCTCTATTTTTTTAACAAGTTCTATCCCGTCAAAGGGTTTTGTCAGATAGTCTATGGCGCCAGATTTTATGGCATCCACAGCACCATCTATTGTCCCATGGGCTGTAAGAAAGATCACAGGCAGGTAGGGCAGGATAGTGCTTACCTCTTGCAAAAGCTCTATGCCACTCATTTCAGGCATTTTGATATCAGAAACGAGTATATCAACAGAATGTTTTTTTAAAAAAAGCAGAGCTGCCTTGCCACTATTTGCTTTGGAAACACTAAAACCGGCTGCTACTAAACGCGCCTCTAATACTTCCAGGATGGAAGGGTCGTCATCAACAATTAAAACATGGGCCTGGGTACTCATTGTGGTTTTTTTATATCCTGGAAAGTTTCATCAATCGCTTCGAGTTCTTCGAGCTGTTTATTGAGTGATTTTAGAGTAGTGGACATCTGAGAAATTTTCTTTTTCTGGTGTGCAATAACCCGGTTTTTATGTTTTTCACGTTTGATTAATTTGGAGTTCTTTTCAAGGAGCAGGTCGCTCTGTTGTTTTAAGGCTTCAATAAGTAAATGTCTGTTTTCTGTAAAAGGAGCAC
The DNA here is from genome assembly GCA_024227155.1 of Desulfobulbaceae bacterium. GTDB lineage: Bacteria > Desulfobacterota > Desulfobulbia > Desulfobulbales > Desulfocapsaceae > Desulforhopalus_A. The sequence goes on along the minus strand of JAAELB010000334.1, from coordinate 12,406 downwards.
TACCCTTGTTGGCATCCCATCTGAGTAGATGTTTGATCGCCTGGATGAAATCAACGTCGTCGGATGCAAGCATCAGCTGTGTACATGCAATGCCATACAGTGCGAGGTTGCGGTCTTCGGGTAAAAGTGCGGTCTGGTATATGTATTCATATTCGCTGAGAGCTTTGTCGAAATCGCCATTTATATAGTAGAGTTCTGCCTCAGCCTGTGCTTTTACAGCCATTTCGGGAAGGATCCAAAATTGTGTGTTTGCGCAGGAACTGCTCAGAAGAGCTACGACGATCAATAGAGCAATATTTTTTTGAAAGAGAAAATCACAGAATTTTTTCATTGGTAAATATCTTAAAAGTTCATTCACAATTGTTAATTGGTCTGTACTTCAAGGGGCACTGCTGGTTGTGCTGTGCCTATATCAAGAGTGTCCATAAAGATACCAGAGAGTTGTTCAAAGGTCATTACATTGTTGGAAGTGAAAAGCAGAACGTGCAGCCCTGGGTTTCATTATTGACTACAGTAATCTTTCCACCGTAACTGGTCACAATTTTCTTTGAGATAGCCAGTCCAAGTCCTACCCCATCCAGATGGCCTCTCACTTTTTTGGTTCGATAATATTTTGTAAAAATGAGAGAAAGCTCGTCTTTAGCAATCCCTGGTCCCGTATCAGAAACTGCAAAAATAATAAAAGAATTGTTCGGGCTTGCCTGCCAGGTGATCGATACTAAAGATGATTCTGGTGAAAATTTAATCGCATTACCAATTATATTTACAAAAACCTGCTGTAATTCCTCCCGGACACCATAAAGAGACATTGTTTTAGTTGGCTCTTTGATCTTGATGGTTACTTTTTTCTTTTCAGCCTGTGAAGAGAAGAGTTCTGAACTGGTACGGACTATTTCCCGAGCGGTGATTTTTGTCGAGGATTTTTTACGGACACCGGATTCCAGCACAGATACGTTGAGTAAGTGATTCAGCAGTTTGTTAATTCTCTGGATTTCCACACTGGAAATCTTTAGAAATTTTCTCTGCTTATCATTTATCGGGCCGAAGACCTCTTCAACGATCATATTAACAGACTCGCGGATTGAGGAGAGTGGAGTTCTAATTTCATGGCTTAAGGTTGCAATAAATTCATTGCGGATGGTCTCCTCTTCGTAGAGTTGCAGACTCATGTCATTGAAGGCCTGGGCAAGTTCGCAAAATTCTTCACCACCTTTAAGAGTTATTGGTTGATGCTTTTTATCAGTCGAGATACGGAGTAGGGCCCTGGAAAGGGTTTTAAGGGGTGAAAAAATTGCACGGGAGAGGAAGATGAGACCAAACAATCCAACAACAATAGAGGTGCAAAAGCCATATAGACCGTTTTGGGCACTTACCCTGCTTGTCTCGTTGAGTGCCCACAGCGCTTCCTTTATCTCCTCTTTGTTTATTTTTTTGGCCAGATTAATGCGATCAACCCAAAACGTGACGACCTGATCAGTCACCCACTCCTGGCCGATTTCAGGGATGGTGCCATGGTCCCATAAACCTTCCCTGTGTCGTTTGTAGCTGAAATCAATTTCCTTCCAGAGAGCTTCACTGTCTGATGAAACTGACAGCAGGACAACAGTCTCAAGGGATGTTTCAAAACTTAATTTTGAGGTAACAAAATACTCTGAATATCTGTCCTTTTTCAAAACCTTTAGTTTTTTATGGTGGGTATCCATTTCCAGGATACTTGTCATCAGGTTTTCGGACAGTTCTTCGATTTTGTTGTTTTTGGTAACTATAGCCTCAGTAGATTCAACCATTCGTTGAACATTGACAAGGAGTATTGCAACTGTTCCCGAGAAAATGAGAAAAAAGAGGAAGAATATGAGTGACAGCTTTTGTTTAATACCTAATTTCAACGCAGGGATCTCTCTTTGGTAAAACGAAAATGGAATTATAACACTTCGTTGACTGTAGCAAGGGGCATACCAGCTGTTATTATAAGGAGAAATTGAGAAAAAGGCCATGAAATCGTTGTCTTGCTGCCTGATCACTGGGTCGTGAGTAGAACAGTAATCCTGAAAATGGCTTTATAGTGCAGAATTGAGTGCAGAATTTGCACTATAGGGGTTGCTATGTGGGCAGTAATGGGGCATGTTTGCTTTGAAAAAATAGACATATTATTGTAACAGGTCGAATCCTAATGGAAAATACTAGTTGGCATATGGCTTGCTAATTGATTTTGGATTTTGAGGATGTCTCAAGGAAATTATAATTAATAAAAGGTAAGGGCTGAAGACTGTATGAAATATATTGTATTGTGTCTCTTCTTGGCGAGTCTTTGTTCAATTGGCATGGTTGCAGTTGCGGAAAAATTAAGTGATCAGACGACCAGGACTTACGGGGACACGATGAGCCAGCTGATCCTTAACCAGCAAAGTATAGTTTCAGGCTTTGTTTTTCAATCTAAGCGGGGGGTGGAAATTACTACCAGCCGGGGCACCTTCCTGTTAAAAGGCACAGCCGATGAATCCCTTGTTGGTAAAACCATCAGGATTAAAGGTGTTATTCGGGGGGATTCTATCTTTGCTCTGAAGGTTGTTGATCAATAGTAGTCTTAAGGTCGGTCCCTTGAGCGGAAGAAAGAAGCTGCAGGACCCTGTCTTTATCAGCCTCTGGGTTTTGCCCTATAATAGTTGCCACCAGTCGTGCAGTATAGGCTGTGGCTATAGAAGTACCAGCATACATGCCAGGCTGCCCTTGATAGCCCACCGGCAGGTCAGCAACGCCTGACGCGTTTACTGAAACGAAATCGCCATAGTTTGATTGTTCCCAGAGTTCTCCATCAGCTGCCAGGGCGCCTACACCGATAACATTTTCATAGGCAGCAGGGTATACAGGAGTTCCGGTTGGACTGTTGCCTGCTGCGGCAATGAGGAAAAGTCCGTTTTCTGTGGCGTAGTTGGCCGCCGATTCCAGTAGCTGGTTTGGCGCTTCAGATCCCCAGCTCATGGAAAGAACCTGTGCCTCCTGTGCCAGTGCATAGTCAATAGCTCTGAGGATAGTGAAATTTGAGGTGAAACCATTGTCGTCAATTCCTCGAATAGCCAGCACCGGGCTGTTTTGCCCGCTTGTTTCTACTCCTTCCGGAGCAACTGCACCGGCGGCGATTAATGTCATCTGGGTGCCGTGACCCAGGTTGTCACTTGTTGTGTAGCTTGCCGACACGGCATCGTATACACCTTTGATAAAAGGGCTTTTTTCATAACCGGGGAGTAGCCCGCTATCCATTATTGCAATCGTGGCGGAGTCAGTCGAGGGGTTTTCCCAGGTGGGTTGCTGCAATGTTGTCGAGGGTTGCAGTGTTGCAGGTGAACTGCCCTGTTGCAGGTAGGCAAAGTCAGGCGCAGCAAAGGTGACCCCAGGATAATTTTTTATTGTTGCCGCAATTTCCTCTACGTCGCTGTCAGCTGGAAGTGAAAGCTGGAGGATGCCGGATGGTGGGTGTTTATTGATAACTGTCGCATTGAGAGCCGAAAGCATTGAGGACAACTGTGCCTCTGTTACAGAGTGGTCTAACTGAAGCAACAGACGGCCCTTTACCATATATGTGCCATCACTGTTTTGTATCACAGATAAATTATCATTGCTTGTGACAGGACGGATCTGCTGTTCCTGGCCACTGTAAAAAATCCGCATTTCACTGAGGCGCAGCGTATCTGACTGGTGCGAGCTGTTTTTTTCCCAGATGAGTGTGTAGTCCAGTGACTTGAGTATTCTTTTCATCGCCATATCCACGGGTCTATCCTTGAAATGGGCGGATATTTTCACATCGATTCTTGGATCAATATGGATTTGTACTCCCTGTCTGGCAAGGACTTCCAGTATTGAGGATAAGGGCTGATTGTTGACGTCTAAAGAGAGCAGGTCGCCATTGAGCTGTATGTCCGCTTCTCTTGTCAAGGCGAGGGACGGAATCAATTGCAGCCAGGCGAGAAGAAATAATATTGAAGCGAGTCGCATCATATACATGGTCCTGATTTCTTTGTCATAGCTCAAAATAAGAGTAAGTGGCTCGTCATATCATCTCTTGTTATTGTAAGGACTCATTTGCTTTTATGCCAAAGCAAATTCGAGAGCGCTTTCGACATGAATGGTGGTGGTGTCAAAGAGGGGAAGTTTGCTGTGGCTGTCATTAACCAGCATATTAATTTCCGTACATCCTTCGATGATTGCTTCTGCACCATCCTGATGCATTGTCGCCATTATTCTCAGGTAATCTTCCCTCGATTGCTCGTTTACTTTCCCGTGGCAGAGTTCGCTAAAAATGACATTATTAACCAGTGCCCGGTCGGGCTCGGGTGGGATAATAACCTTAAGATTGAAGCTTTTTTCGAGGCGTGCTCTGTAGAAATCTTCTTCCATGGTGAACCGGGTACCAAGTAAACCAACAGTTGTCAGTTGTTCGCTGACTATTTTTTGACCGGTAGCGTCCGCTATGTGCAGCAAGGGAATGTCAATATGATTTTGAACCGATTCGGCAACTTTATGCATGGTGTTGGTACAGATCAAAAGACAGTCTGCACCGGATTGCTCAATCCTGCGGGCGGCAAGAATCAATTGTTTTCCGATTCCGGGCCAATCATCTCTTCGCATCATCTCCTCTAAGGGGTGAAAATCAACACTCTCCATGATAATCTTTGCCGAGTGCAGCCCTCCAAGGCTTTGATTGACGCCCTGGTTCAGTTGCCGGTAGTAATGTAGCGTGGATTCCCAGCTCATTCCTCCAATTAATCCGATTGTTTTCATGGCATGTCTCCTTCGTTTAACGGCTTAAATCGCGGATTCAGCTCTATTGAGGCACTTGTTCTGAACGATTGTGTGGGGTTGTTTTTTTTCCCGTTTGAGCATCAGAAGGTTGCCACAAAGGATGAGGACAACCCCGCCAATAGCCGCCTGTGTCCATCTGTAATCCTCCCAGATGGTAGAAATAATGAGAGCAACAATGGGAAAGAGCAGAGTGGCATAGGCTGCCCTGTCTGGTCCGATATTGCCAACCAGGGCGAGGTAGCAGCCAAAGGCAATGATAGAGCCAAACACGGCAAGATAGCAGAGGGAACCAAGATAGATCAGGGTTGGCTCAATTGTAAAGTCCTTGCCTGTTACCAGTGCCGTTCCCAGCATGAGCAGGGCACCATATGCCATACCCAGACCATTTGTCTGCACTATGGGGAGTTTATGATTTTGGTTCCGTGCTGACAAAATATTACCAATGGAGGCGAGATATGTTGCGAGTATGCAAAATAATACTGCCTTAAAGGTCTGGGAATCGAGAGAGAACGAGGTGATCTCGCTCTTGAACACCAGGACAATTCCGCTAAGACCGAGTATTCCACCCACAATGACCCGCATGTCCAGCGGATTGCCGAGAAAAATCCGTCCATTAATCACATTCATCAGGAGAATTGTCGAGAAAACTACCGCAGCAAGACCACTGGTCAGCTGAAGTTCAGCAAGGTAGAAGAGCAGGTAGTTGAGACAAAAGAGGAACGTCCCCTGCAATCCAATGTACAGATGGTCGTTTCGACTGAATTTCAGGTTCAGATTTTTTAATCTGCACCAGAGCAGCAGCAGAATCGCCGCCAAGGCAAATCTCAAGCCGACAGAAACCATGGGGTCAACGACGCCGAGCTGGAGTTTTATACCTATCCACGTTGAACCCCATATCAGGATAGTTGAGAGATAAAAGATGAAATTTTTCATAATATTCCTTCGTCGTTATTGCACTAACCCCGATAAAGGGGCAGTAAGTCGGGATAAGTGCCTTCACGAAATTTATTCACAAAAAACAACAGATAAGCGAAGACTTCGAATGAATTTCTAAGGCACTAATCAGCAGGTTGCTGAAGTAACCGTTCACCGCCCCCTTCAAAAGACTGCATAACCAGAGTCTGTAACCGTTCGTCCAGTGCTCCAGGTTCGTTCAAGCTGGTCTCCTGGCTATAGTTGGCTATGCCAGGAGACCTGATCGGACGAAAATGGGGTGCTGGTGAACGGTTACTTGTTGAACTCATACGCCAAGGTATCTCATCTGATTAAATAATAACAGGTGCAGAAATATGAAAAAACAGTGGGTACAGATGTCGGTGGCGAGCGCTACTACCTCTGCACTTGGTAAACTATACAATTTGACTAAGGTCGGTAAGCAACTGACTGTCTTTCTGCAGGACAGGATGCAGGCCATTATGGATAGAGCGAAATATTTCTTTAATAATAGCTGTTTTTGGTTGGGGGGAGAGCAGCTGGGTTTCAAGGGTTTTCAGATCAATAACAATTTCCTCAATAAGGTCATAGTCTGCCTGTAACCCTGAAAGAGCATCCTTAGTCAGTCGACTGAACTGGTGTACGGTGGTGAGGTCTTTTTCACTTAGTACAGTACTGTTACTCAAAATCAGGGCTTGCCCAGGCTGTGCCTTTACAGGTGCAGTAACACCCAGGGTGGCGAGTCCCTCCTCTGTAATGGTGATGCCGCCGGCGAGGGTTTTGAGCTCAATCTGACCCTGAACCATCAGTTGTTCGGCTATTTTGCCGGATTCAGCCTTGTCCAGGCCGATTCGGGCACCTACATCATGCATGGAGACCAGTGCCATACTATCTCCATCGGTTATTTTATACAGTTCATCAAGATAATTCTGGCTGGTGATTGTGTCACTGTTCATCTGCTGGAATCCTTTGTTTGTTTATTATCGGAGAAAGACCGCAACTGGTAGTAACTGTAACATCAAGGTGTATAGGAGTCCAGTTGGATATGGTTTTGAAAAAAGGGTCTATGTTCATCTCTTCTGTGACTGACAAACAAAATTGTTGAGAGTTGTTTCTCCGCAACCTGATCGAGAAAAAAAAGCAGCTTTTCCCGGTTGTCATCATCAAGGCCGTGGGTTGGTTCATCAAGAATCAGTAACTTTGGCTCTTTGATGAGTGCCCTTGCGATCAGAATCAGGCGTTGCTCGGCAAAGGTTAGGTTTCGGAAGGGAGTAGTCTCTTTGGTGCTGAGATTAATCCAGTTCAGCCACAGTTTTGCTCTCTGGATGTCCTTAGTATGTACCTTTTGATAGAGCCCAATTGAATCAAAAAGACCAGAGAGGACTACATGAAGACCAGTTCCAACTGCGCGATGGTTTCTATGCAGACCGGGGGAGATTATCCCCATTTTCTTTTTCAGATCCCAGATTGACTCTCCGCTACCTCTTTTCCTGCCGAAAATTCGAAGATTGTTAGCATAACATTTTGGATTGTCACCTGTAATAATATCCAGAAGGGTTGACTTGCCACAGCCGTTATGGCCGCATATGAGTGTATGGTCACCGGTGGAGATTGAAAGATCTAAACCGCTGAAAAGCTTCTTATCTCCATAGCCGGCAAACCCCTGCGAGAGAAAAATTAACTCTTCACTTTCCTCTCTGTTATCACTGGCTCTGCCTGTTGGAGGAGCTGGTGGCAAAAGACTATTCTCTTTTTTTTCTTCTTCCTGGGTTAGCATGTCAGCGACAATTTTGTCTCGCTCCCCTGAGCAGAGTAGTTCACCTGAATCAAAGACAGCAAGGTGGGAGCACCAGATGGGGATATCGACCTTTGTATTCACCAGAAGAATGATTGCAATAGTTCTCTGCTGTAAGGAATTCAACATCTGGTCGAGCTCAGAGCAACTCTTTTCATCCAGCCCGTCATAGGGATTTTGCAGGATTAGGGTTTTGCTGCCGTTTATAAGCTCTTTCAGTATTAATAGCTTTCGGCATTGCCCTGAGCTTAGTTGGCAGAACCCGAGGTCGAGGCATTTCTCCATGTCCAGGCTGCGCAGGAGTGGCAGGTGGACTTGGTAGCCAGGTAAAAACTGCCGGACCAGCGTGCCGGGGTCTATTCTGTCCAGGAAATCACTGTCGTCATTGCGAAGTTCCTCTTCAAAGAGTTCCTGTTGCCTTGCAAAGGAAATGATGCCTGCACAATCTGGTAATTCCAGGGAGTCAACATTGTAGTCACTGAGGTTTCTCTCAATGAGCTGCAGGAAAGTATCTATTCCCGAAGTGTTGTTGCCGTAAATACACCAACTTTGATTGTTGCGTGTCTGGAACTCCTGTATATGGAGTTTTGGGTGGTGAAAATTATTAATATACATAGCTTGAAAATGTGAGAGGTTTTATGTGAAAATGAAGGAAAATATAAAACAGTTACTTTGAACATTCCATATGTATGAGTCTGTTGATTTAATAGTATTTTTGTTCAATATCGAGGCAAATAAAAAATTTTACCACAGGCATATAGTTGATATCTCGTAGTCTCGTGCCTCGCTTACCGGAGGATAAAATTTTTGGTTTAACGAAGAGATTGGGCGAAAAGGCATTAAATCAACGGGCTCATGTATAATCAATTAAAGGTCATGGCAAAAATGAGTCTTATACTACAGATGTTACTGTTGTTTCTACTGGGTTACTTCGTGCTTGTTTTGTTCATGTACCTCAGGCAGGAGGCATTTCTCTTCTTTCCAACCAGCGCGACCCATGAAGTGTCAGGCTATGGCAATGTGCTTCCCTATAGTTTGAAAAGAGGCGAAATCACTGTGAGTGGCTGGTTGGTGAACCCTGACTATTTAAGAGAGAGTCTGGTTATCTACTATGGTGGAAATGCAGAGGATGTCTATCTGAACGTAGATGAGTTTGAGGCCCTTCAGGCGGCGACACTTTTTGTCGCCTATCGGGGGTATGGTCCCAGTGGTGGTCAACCCGCTGAGGCTGATATTTTCGCAGATGCCCTGGCAATATATGATGATATAAAAAGCAGATACAAGTCTCAAAAAACATATCTTATGGGTAGAAGTCTCGGTTCTGGAGTAGCATGTTATGTTGCTTCAAAGCGGAAGGTTGATGGGACTATTCTGGTGACACCCTATGACACCCTTGTTGCTGTTGCCAAAACAGCTTATCCCTGGTTACCGGTATCTCAACTTTTGAAGCACAGATTTTCCTCCATCGACTATGTCCGCAATGTCAAATCACCATTTCTTGTTTTGTATGGTGGACGGGATCAAATTGTTCGTCCCGAGAGGACGCGGCGTCTACTGGATTATATCAGGAGTGATCAAGAGGCTGTTCTAATCGAAAAGGGTGATCACGGTACCATTGATATGTATCCTGAATATTGGAGACATATTTTAGCGTTTATTAATCGTGGGGAAGCTGCCCAGGAGCGTGAGCGCTGAAATGTGTCCATCAAATACACTTGCGGTCGATTGCAACTTTTTTGCCCTCTGCGTCCACTGAAACGTAGGTAAAGGCAGCTTTTGTCACATGTTCATTAACTATCTGCTGACCGGGTTTGTTGTGGGCAGGTTTCACCCACACCTCAAGGTTAATGGTGATAGAGGTAGTACCTGTACGCAACACTTCACCGTAACAGCAGACCGCATCCCCAACGTTGACCGGTTTGATGAAACGGATGGAGTCAACCGCGACCGTGACAACTCTTGAACAGGTTATTTCCCGCGCCAGGATACCGCCAGCAATATCCATCTGGGACATGATCCAACCACCAAAAATATCTCCTGCCGGGTTTGTATCGGCTGGCATTGCCAAGGTCCTGAGGATGAGTCGACCACTTGGGGGCTTGTTCTCTTGCATTATTCTTTCCAATTGTTATCTCAGGATACGTTCCTGGAGGAAAAACTTATTTTAACTATCTACATAGAAGATGTATAATGTGCTGTAGGCTAATTTGCAATATGGTTTGTCAATTGTCCATGCCCGCTTGCAGGGTTAAAAGTGCGGGAGAGGAGATAGCTTGAATTTTTTCCTGACATAGATATAGTAATATAAGTAGGATAGTGAAATTAGCTTACGAGTTTTAATAGTAACCCTCCGGTAAGTAATCCTGGGGGGATTGGAAAAGAGTGACAGAATTTCAGAAGTAAGGCAGTAATCCACAACAACCAAAACAATACCGTGAGTGCAGATGACTGAGGAAAAAAGGCGTTTTAGCAGAGTTTTTTTTAATGTAGACGCAATATTTGAAGTTGATGACGGAAAATACCCTGTGGATCATATAGTAAATCTCAGTGTTGGAGGCTGTCTCCTTGAACTTGAAGCTGCTTTTGCGGTTAAGCAGAAGTGCCAGGTTACAATTCAGCTCAACCATATGGCACCCGGTGTGAAAATTTATGGTGAAATTGTACGTGTAGGAGATGGGGATGTGAGTGTGAAATTTACCAGTATTTCCCCCGATAATCTCCTCCATCTGCAGAATATTATACGCTATAATGCTGAAGATCCTGATCAGATTGAAGCTGAAATCAACGCCTCTCCCGGTTTGAAATAAACTTTTCTTGCCATTGCTGCAGTATTTTCAATTTTTTATTGGAGTATTGCATCCAGCTCGAATTCTTTGCGTAATTCCATCACCACGGGATGTTTGCCTATACCCCTGGCTGGTCTGTGTGCTGGCATAAAAGTAATTTTTCTGCCAAATTCTGTAGGTGTTTTCAGAATAAACCAGATCAGTTTGGGGCTGAGCAGTGAAGAACCGTCAATATCTTCAATTTCACTGAATGGGATAGTGATTGATTTGATGAAATTTGACACTTCAAGTTGCTTTTTCTCCCGGTTGATAGTGACCTGTTTTACAGAACCTGTGGCAAAAAATATAAAAAGGGCTATGCCAATCCAGGTACCTGCATATTGGATCCAGCGCAGATCATATTCTGTGGAATAAAAAAGTACTTCTCTGGCGCCAGTAGCGAAACCAATTACCCATATGAAGATGAAGATGAATTTATAGAAAAACGTATATTTTGAAGAGAGCATAGATATAGTGGAATTGTTAATTTTATAGTTATTGCTGAGTCTGTTGATTTAATAGCATTTTTGTTCAATATCGAGGCAAACAAAAAATTTTACCACAGGCATATAGTTGATATCTCGGAGTCTCGTACCTCGCTTACCGGAGGATAAAATTTTTGGTTTAACGAAGAGATTGGGCGAAAAGGCATTAAATCAACGGGCTCATCAATGACCAGGATTGATTCACCGTCACCTTCTACCCTTTGCATTACTGATTTTTCTACGATGAATTCCTTTGAGCTTCTAAGTCTGGGGAAATATAATTCAAAGGTCGTTCCTTTCGTCTTTTTACTGGTGACATGAGATATACCAAAGATAGGCTGGTATAATTAATATTCATTGTTACGGCGGTAGGTTACCACGGTGAAAGGTTCTTTGCCGTCTGGATAGCTTTGACTGTCAACCTCACTGAATTCCTGTGGAGAGAAATTCGGGAAAACCACATCTCCTTCAACATTTCTTTCAATGAGGGTCAGGAGTATTGTGTTCACAGTATCGATGCTTTGCTGAAAGATCTGTGCTCCGCCTATAATGAATATTTTTTCGATATTTCCGCAAAGTTCTACGGCCTCCTGAAGCGAACCGACACGTTCACCACCTTCTGGCAGGTATGCACTGTTTCTGCTGAGAACGATATGGCGTCTTCCAGGGAGGGGACTTGGGAAGGATTCAAAAGTCTTGCGGCCCATTATCATAGGAAAGCCCATGGTCGTTTTTTTGAAAAGTTTAAGCTCTTCTGGAATATGCCAGGGGAGTTTGTTGTCACAGCCAATGACCCTGTTTTTGGCCATTGCAGCAATAAGAATTATTTCCATAATCACGTATTTGTTGAAATAACTGAAAAATATATTGTACTTGCACTAGCTTCTATTTAATAATACGATCATTATACTAGATATTCAAATGATTTTATATTCGTACCATAGGAGCTGTTTGAGGTTCGGTTATAATGGTGGATAGTTGTATCACAAGATAAAAGGAGTTGGAGGATTTCGATGAAATTACATTGTCCCCACTGCGGAGTAGAAGGTTCGGCAGATGACTCGTATAGCGGGCTAAAGGTTAAGTGTCCTAAATGTCAGGGGATGTTTGAAGTGCAACCTGAGCTCCCACCAGCGACTTCTGCTCCAACATCAACAGGCCAATCAGCTCAAAGTGTAGTTCAAAGTCAGTTGCTGAATCCGATAAAAATATCTTGTCCGCATTGTGGTGTTGAGGGCTCGGTGGACGAGTCTTCCCGTGGATGTAAAGTCAAGTGCCCTAAGTGTCAGTGGTTGTTTGACGTTGAGGCTGCTGATCTGGGAGTTGATCTGCCAGATGATATTGATCAACACGAAGCGGAGATAGTTGCAGACCTGTTGGAACAAGCCGTAGACGAGCCTGCACTCGCAGAGATTGAAGAACCTGTGCCTGAACCCGAACTGGATGACCCTGGAGAATCGATAGAAAGGGCAGTGGAGCTTGAAGTTGAACCGGAAAGAGTAGAGGTGGTGGAGACAGTAGAGGCTGAAGAAACAGTAGAAACAATAGCGGCTGTAGAGACCGTAGAGACC
>JAAELB010000333.1 GCA_024227155.1 Desulfobulbaceae bacterium | reverse complement strand
GTGTTTCGCATTCGAGTTTTATCAGTTCCAACAGATATTGCTCGTAGCTCCATGATTCCTCGCGGGCCTGCCCGGCGATTTGTTCATAGCTGTGACGAATCGTGGGCATATGAAGCTGCTTGAGATAGTGGGCGATTTCTTGAGTGCTGTCCATCATGACGCCACCTCCACAAGCAACTGATCATAGCAAGTCAGATCCACTGCCGGGATAAGAACCTCCGTGACAACCGGTACGGGTTCGCCCGACTGCACCAGGGCCTCTACCTGTTCTGCGGAGATAGCTATATTTTTATCGACCATCATCCGCAAAACAGCATCCACTGCCGTTTCGCTCTCTTTGGCCGCCAAGTATAAAATATTCAGGTATTGCTTGGTTGCCTGTAATTGCGAATGTCGTTTTTTTAGATCGTCATATGCAATCCTGAACCGGCTTGTGGGGAATAAGTCGTCTCGATAACGGTAGTTCTCAAATGCCCCGGGTTTTCGTATCAGGCTGTCGATAATATGCCGATAATTTATTCTGTGTTTACTTTCACCGCGAAGGCGTGGCAGCGTATCGACTTTTTTCTGCCCGTACCATATCTCCAGATGATCCATAAACAGACGAACCTTAATGCGTTCTCCGATCAACCTGCTGTCCACCGAGTAAACGTTGTGATTGACCCGGATGGTACTGCTGGGGCCAACGGTTGTCGTGCTGGTTTTACAGGCGTCTATGCGATGCCTGGGCAACCGGTGCAACACCGCCTGTTCCTCCAAAAAGCGTTCTTTGCGGCCTGCGTTGAGCTGTTTAAACAGTCTGCGAAGAAATCGTTCATATTCATGGCGATCGGCAAAATCCCGGCTGTTTCTTAAAAGCAGGGATTGATCCACCGCCCTTTTAAAACGATGGTGACGCTGCTCCACATCCCCGTTCTCGTGGGGGCTGTTCGGGTTCGTCTTGCAGCCGGTCAGGCCGTAATGATCTAAAAGATCCTGGTAACGCCGGGTAAAATCATCCGGATGACTGGTCTTTTGGACCGCCGTGGTCAAACAATCCGTACGATGATCTTCCGGAACCCCGCCAAGTTTCCATAAAGCGTTCTGGAGCCCCTCGCTTAGACTTTCAAAACTTTCAGAAAAACAGATCGTTCCCGTTTCCCAATTGGAATACGTCAAAACAAAATGATAAATCAGATGATCAAACGGTCGCCCACCAATGGTTATACCCAGCTTGTTCATGCTGGTAAAATCCGACTGGCCCAGCTGGCCGGGAGTGTGAACCTGAGTAAAAAATACCTCTTTGGGCGGGCCTTCCGATGCACGCCAAATTTTGATGCGCCTTTGAAGGGTGCGCAGCTGACCATCGGCAAATCGGCCCGGATGACGCCGCTGAAGATCTTCAAACAGGGTCTTGGCCTCCAATCCCGGATTGAGCTCCAACATCACCTTAATCGCAGGCCAGGCATCTTTAAATGGATCTTTGCGGGTTCTCCATGTATGGCGCTTTTCCAATTCACTGGGAAGTTTGCCCAGCATCCGATACTTGCGGGCCGTCTTTTCATCCATGCCCGCCTTCATTGCCGCTATCCCGAAATTCTGCTCAGTCTGTACCAATTTGAATAACCTCCTTACCTGCTGGTCGGTAACCATCCATATCTCTCCTTTCCGTTGAGAACTCGGATAGCTATACCAGTTTTCTTCAGTTTCTGATTTCGGGAATTTTAATTGTCGTCAGGCGGGTATTATAATTGACGCTGATCAGCCTGTGTGACCGGATCTGTCAAACACTCGTGGTAATCTGCATGAAAATATACAGTAAATAGGCATTTTCCCACTAAAAGGAGGAAATCCAAATGAGAAAACATGAGCTGTACACAGCATATCACGACCATTTTGAATACTTTGGAAATACCGAGATTGAAAGAATCCGCAAACAGGGGGAAAAGACCATACGGCATGACTGGATAATCTTTGACTCCGTCGATGGGGCAATGGAATTTTTCAATGATAGGTGTGGGTAGTTCTATGGGTATTATGCTTGACACACCCACCACCATCGTGGACGTAACTCAAGTCTACGATAGCAGACCTATGCTTCCATCAGCACTTTAAGTGACGCTTTTTCAACAAAATCCTCAACTTTTTCTTTATATGCAAGCATATGTGGTGCTGTTATATGTGCCTGTAAATCCTCTAAGCTACCCCACTTTTCAATTACTGTGACAACATTATTATTCAGTTCCTGAGGGGGTAAACCTGTAGGAACGTCAATAGTTGGCACATATTCCAAGCACCCCTTCTCTTCAAGAACTTTTGGAGTATTGGACTTGAAAATCTCAATAAACTCTGTCAATCGACCTTCTTTAATGTGTATTGATGCAATTACGTTTATCATTTCATAATTTCCTTATTTGCAAAGCGTTTGATTTTTTTGGCGTCGTTTCTCCACATTTTAAATTTCATCATCAATTATTTTGCTACCCACGGTATAAATAAGAACACCGTGACATTCCACATCGAACCATTCATCAAAAAGTTTTCTGTCCCGGTTTTTGGGCCAAAGTGATTCATCGGTGTACCAGTCTTCAATTTCACTTTCAAGTGTTGGGAACAAAACATACCAATGAGAATGGTTGCATTAGACTACGTCCACCTCATTCCTGATACAAGCCAACGGGTTTATTAATTCTGTTTTTTGAGATAGGTTCTAGTCATGGATCGGTACTATACCATAAAAAGAAGGGATCGGGGCAAATTCATAGCGCTGCAGGCCGGTGCCGGCACCAAAGTACGAAAGACCCAAAAAATTATCGATTTGCTTGACTTAACACCTATCGATTATGATATCTACAATCTTAAACAACTAAGATCATTAGGGGAGGCTTTTATGAAACAATACATTAGGAATGATATTGGCAATATTTATGCTTCTCTCTGGAGGATTAGCTTTTGGTGAAAACCTTAAAGGCAAGGGAAACGGAAAAGTTGGATTCAAGCAGGTTTCGGAAAGGTATGATGGTGGGATCTTATCATGGTAATTGATAGCAAACTAAAAAAAATTGTCGAATCGATAAAGGAATTACCGCCCTTCCCTGATGCGGCCCTGAGAATCCTGGATCTCTCCAGTTATCCCGAAACCGGCATCGATGACGTTGTCAAAGTGATCCAGCACGACCAGGCAATTACCGGCAACTGCCTCAAACTTTGCAACTCCAGCTATTTCGGACTGGTTGAAAGAGTCACGTCCATCAACCATGCCGTGGTGCTGCTGGGAACAGAAAATATCCTCAAAGTGGTTTTTACCAGCTGCAGCAAGCTGCCGTCCTACGCCCGCGAGCTCAAAGGCTACAACCTGCAGGCCGGCGAACTTTGGAGGCACAGTGTCGGGTGTGCTCTGCTTTCGCAGATTCTTCTGAAAAAATCAGGACAGCTAAAGGGCAGCCACGAACTCTATACCGCTTGCCTTTTACACGATATCGGAAAATTGATCATTGACAGTTACATCGCTGATGATTTCGGAAATATTTTTTCATTGATGCAGGATGAGGAATACGGCCTGGCTGATGCCGAAAAGGAGTTTTTCGGCATTGATCATGCAGAAGTCGGCGGACTGATTGCCAGATCATGGAACTTTCCGGATCCTCTGATTCACGCTATTGAGAATCATCACGCAGACATAAACGACACCCCTCAAAAAGATCTTGCCGCATGGACCGGATTTACGAATCTTGTCCACCACCTGAGTTCGATCTACGCGTCAACGAATTACCGCAACGGCATTACCGTGGGAATTGAAAAGAAACTTCTCGATCGCTTTGACTTTACCCAAAAAGATATCAACGATGTTATCACAGCGTTTTACGTGGAAATGGAAAAAGCCGAAGATTTTTTAAATCTTTCTTCTGCAAACGCTTAATAATCTCCGTTGGACCCGCTTTTTTGAGGTCAAGTTGAGATGCGTGATTTAGTTAGTGTCGATCCATAAATTGGCAAAGTTTCCATAGAGCCGAGGGCGAAAACAGGCCCCCGGTCCTTAAGAGTCACAATGTCGGGATCAAAGGTAACCCGAACTTGATCACAGGTAAGAATTTACCAATTTAGAATATACTTCTCCCTGGAGACGACGCCATTGATTTTTATTACGACCGTGCCAACTGCTTCCGAGCAATCGTCAGCAGGTTGGCCGATACAATCGATGCCCAGACGAAACTTTTAAAGGACGATAGCCCTTTCCAGGTACAGCGGGCAAAACCAAAACATCTTTTAATCCTTGATATGCCGGATTCGATCCCGGCTCGAAAGCGTCTCAAGCTCTTATAGACCCATTGACTGCGGCATATGTCCTCTACTTTGAGGCCGCGTTTTTTGGCGAAACAAACGTCTTTAATGTGCATGCCCTTGGCGATGGCCAAATTTTCTTTTGAAGCAAAGCCGCCATCCAGGGCAATTTTTAGCGGATATCGATTATAGATCTCTTTTTGCCGTTCGAGCATCGTTTCAGTCAAATCAGTGTCAGCGGGATTACCGTCAGTAATGAGACAATCGATAATCAGGTTTGAAGCACCGCCGGTAAGGCACACCTTATGGCCATAGAAAGTGTCTCGGCGGTCTTTAACAATAATGTCCGTATGGGGCTTAAACAATGATACAATTTTCTCACCGGCCGGTACGCTTTTGCTGTGAAGAACACGTTGCTCAGTCTGATGGACAACCTGCTGGGCAAAGCTGGCAAATTGCTTCAGGCTGCAGGTGAGCAGCATCAGCGAGGGACTGGCCATGGCGGATGTATTTATTTGGTCTATCGCCGAGTGTGCGTAACGGATGCTTTTGTGCGTTACCTTCAGCAAGTCTTTATATGCCGGTTTTCTCTGTTTGTTGGTTTTGGCATACTGGATGGCCACCATCCGCTTTTTGGCCCGGCGCTGGTGGTCTTGGAAGTGAAATAGCCGGAGTCCGTGGTTGTCTTGTACTTTGTGCAGTAACCGACCCAGCACTCTTACGGCATCCCACAGCAGGCTCGAATCGGAAGGTGGATGAATATTGCTCTCCACAACAGTACAATCGATACGCACCTGAAGGCCCTTTTCGATTTTCTGGTCCTTGGCATAATTGACCAGATCATGATTAACCGACTGCCAGGCTCTTTCGGACAACGCTTTAATGTTCTTGTTGAGCACTGACTTTTTGAACCCCTTGTCGGCAACGCCAATTTGGCAAAACCGTCGGATGCTTTGGGAATCGACTATATGAAAAGCCAATTCTTGATAGGTAAAACCGAAAAGCATTTTCACAATGGCTGCTCGCAAAACCTGTTCAGCAGTCATGCCGCTGTCGCCACTTTTGACATTGGCAGGTCGACCTTTGCTAAGATCTTGCATCACGTAGTCACAGATGGTAGGTTTCTCATTAATGATGCGACTGATGGCTTCCAGTTCATAAGCTTGGGGGAATCGATTTCAGTCGGCATCAGCGGTATCTGTTTTTGTCTCTTTTTGCGCATTTTGTTGTCGGCGCCTTTCTCTGTTTTGTAGTGATATCAGTTGTTTGGCGACTGCTAATATACTACCTTTGGCAGAAAAATGCTACAGCAGAATGCGCTTTTTGTATGTATTCCGGGTAGCTATACCCGTGGATGGACAATAGCTAACGCAAGTCAGAGCTCATTTTCTTGATACACTACATATGGTGATTGGTCCCCGGGCCAATCACGCTCAAATCTCGATTCATGCTGAAAAATATCATATACAGCTTGAATCGAAAATACCGTAACTAACTGTAAAAGGATTGATATATTCCAATGAAAAATGAGCCGACAATAGAAAATTTAATAGAAAGGATCAAAGAGCTTGAAAAGGAGGCAGAATCCTTTGAAATAATTTTCCGTGAAAACAAGGAGAGAGTCAAAGAACTCAACTGCCTATATTCCATTTCGAGGATCGTGGAAGAAGCCGAGGAGAGTGTCGACCAGATAATGCAAAACATCGTTGATATCATTCCTTCGTCCTGGCAGTACCCTCAGATCACCTGCGCAAAAATAACTTTGAAAGAGGGAACCTACAAAACGGTAAATTTCAAAAAGTCCAAATGGGTAGAAAGTACCCCTATAAATATACATGGCAAAAAAGCTGGTATTGTCGAAGTGTTTTATATGGAAGAAAAACTGACTCTTTATGAAGGACCTTTTCTAAAAGAAGAAAGAGCCCTTCTTGATGCCATAGCAGAACGAGTAGGAAGGATCATTGAAAGAATTGATTCTAAAAAAACGCTATTGGAATATAAAAACGCTATTGAAGGATCCAAAGACTTTATTGTAACTGTGGACAGTGAATACCGATATCTATTTGCAAACAGAGCATATATAGATTTGCGTAATTTGAAAAATGAAGAAGTTGTTGGTAAAACGATTGAGGAAGTTGTCGGGAAGGGCCTTTTTGAAAAAACTATCAAAAACAACCTTGACAAGTGCTTTGCCAAAAACGAAATAGTGCTCGATCAAACATCCATAGAATTTCCAAATCATGGCGCACGGGACCTTGAAATTCGGTATGAACCAGTGAAAATAAATGGCCGCCTCAAAAGTGTTTCGATCATAGCCAGAGACACCACTGAGCTGCATAGGAAAAACAGGCATCTCGCAGAAGTCAATATCGCCCTTAAGGTGCTGCTGGAACAAAAGAACGCAGACAGGGCAATGCTTGGCGAAAACATGATTATGAATATTAAAGAAATGATTACACCCTATGTAGAAAAGCTTAAAACCAGTGGCCTAAGGCAGAGGCAGAAAACCTTTATTGAGATCATTGAATCAAACCTTACAGACATCATCTCTCCATTCGTAGGAAAGTTATCCTCAAAATATTACAGCCTCACTCCCATGGAAATAAAAATCGCGACTCTTGTTAAGGGTGGAAGAACAAATAAGGGTATCGCTGAATTGCTGAACCTTTCGACAAATACAATCCTAACCCACAGGTACCACTTGAGAAAAAAACTCGGGTTAAAAAACAAAAAAATTAACCTACGGTCCCATCTGCTGTCTCTCCATATATAGTGATATTGCATCACTAAATAATCACTGATTTATCAATTTAAGAAGTTTTTCATCCTGCCGATAGTACAGTTAATTCCAGAAATTATATTTGTAATTAATAGCTGTTATATACAGTCGCCTTTTCAAATATCAATAAGGGAGGATCAGTATGGGTACTGAGATTGAGACAATGGATCAAGGGGCAAAAGCGATAGATGACAAGGATGGTAAATACCTGACGTTCAATATGGATAATGAGGAGTATGGCATCGGCATCCTGAAGATTAAGGAGATTAACGGCATGATGCCGATTACCACTGTCCCCCAGACGCCCGCGTTTGTAAAAGGCGTCATCAATCTTCGTGGCAAGGTCATTCCGGTTGTGGAC
>JAAELB010000332.1 GCA_024227155.1 Desulfobulbaceae bacterium | reverse complement strand
TCACAACAATCTCCAATAGAAATTCAGGCTTCAACATACTGTGCTGCCTGAATTTGGCGTTGTCAAGTTAATAGCCTAATTCATTGAATAATGCTTTACACGGGACGCGTTTGCGATACTTACAACTGCAATATTCCGGGGACACAATACCAATTAATCATGGAATTAATTAGGGATGTACCACGTTTTTTTCTTTTGTAAGGGAATTCAGGGGGCACAACGTTTTACAGCTTGTAATTGGTAAAAAATAATTAAAATAGTATTGTGTCCCCGGAATTCCCCTCGGAATTCCCCACGGAATTCCCCATTAAATGAGATGAGAGTTTTTCCAGAGAACGATAAGCACACACTCGGGTAGCCGGGGGGCTAGCCTCCAGCCCCCAAATGTGTAACCCAAAGAAACCTGCCTGCTACAGTTTAAATTGGTTGACTACAGTCTGAAGTTTTTCAATCAAAGAGAGAAGCTCATTTGACTGTGTATTCACAATATTACTGTCATCACGTAATTTATTTGCAATTTTACTTACGCCATTAATTTCCTGGGAGATTTCACCCGAAACGGCTGAACTCTGGACAACGTTTTCATTGACTTCAGCAATACCCAAGGCAGCTTGCCCAACATTTGTGGCGGTATTTTCAGTAGATTCAGACTGATCATCTACTGCCATGGCTATAGTTGTAACGATTTCATTAATCTCGGAGTTTATTAAATTTATATCCCCCATCTCCGAAACGCTCGTATTTGTGGAAGTTTGAATGGCGTGAATTTTCTGACGAATTTCAAGGGTTGCATCTGCAGTCTGCTTGGCCAGTTCCTTGATTTCGTTGGCCACAACGGCGAAACCTTTACCTGCTTCACCTGCACGAGCCGCCTCAATCGTTGCATTAAGGGCGAGCAGGTTAGTTTGGTCTGATATTTCAGTGATCGTTTCAGTTACTTTACTGATATCCTGAGCAGCGCCACCGAGTTCATCCATCCGCATTGAAGTGCTTTTGGTTTTAGCAACAGCCTTCTCAGTTACGTCTCTTGCCTTTGAAGTGTTACCAGCAATTTCACTCACGGTTGCGTTCATCTCATCGGTAGCGATGGCAACCATGTTCACATTGGTTGCGGCCTGCTCAGAAGCAGCGGCAACGGCATTCATATTGGCGCTCATCTCTTCGGCGGCAACAGCAACAGTGTTAGACATGTTTGAGGCGTCATCTGATCCTTTTAACATACTTTCAGATACCGAGGAGAAGTGATCAGCCGAGGTCCTCAGTGCGGTGAGGTTGCTGTTGATATCGCCAACTACCTTGTGTAATTTCACGATAAAGGTGTTAAACCACTCGGCCAGAACCTCAATTTCATCACCTGAATTGACATCAAGTCGCCTGGTGAGGTCCCCTTCGCCCTCTGCTATATCTTTCAACCCTTCCACTGCTTTATTAATGGGGATGACAATTGAGCGGGAGGCGATCAAAATGACACAAGCGACGACAGCCAAAGAGGCTATCAATAATAAAATAGACAGATTACGTACATCCACAGCCGCTTGTAAAAATTCTCTGCTCTCTTTGGTGTAGGCAACGGACCAGCTATTCATTGGTACCGGGGCAAAGCCGGCGATTTTGTCAGAACCCTTAAAATAATAGTCAACAACACCGGTCTTTCCTGCGCGCATTGATTGGGTGATCTCCGCCATACCATCAAGCGTGTTGAGGTCGAGGGTGAGTTCTAACTCTTTTTTCGGATGCGCAATAATGATTCCTTTTGAGTTAGCCATAAAGGCATAGCCTGTCTTACCACTCTTTTCCCTGGTAACAATGGAGGTTATTGCCTCCGCCTTTATAGTAACACCCAAAACTCCTAAGAACTCCCCTGCGTCTGACAGAATTGGACCACAGGCAACCATTACCAAAGTCCCATCACCTTTTGAGCGTATGGGGTCACTGAGGACGACTTTTTTTTCTTTTTTTACCTGTTGGAAATAAGCTCGATCAAAAATATTGATCGAGCCGAAATCAGTTTTATGCCCAAACATGGCTGCATAGAGCTCACCTTTCGCGGTTGCAACGAAAAGATCGGGGTAGGTGTTTTTAAAGGCCGATGACACTTTTTCAACCTTTTTCTGAATAATTGCGATTTTTTCAGCATTTTGCACTGTACCCTGTGCATTGATGTCTTCGGCTATCTCTATAAGTTGAGCGTCATTTATCAATACGACCACTGAATTTTTAGCACCTTCAAGTGCTAGAGTGACCTCTTCAGAAAGCTTCACTGCCATGGATTGAGCATATTCCTTAGCCATATCGCCCATAACAGCAGACGATTTTTTATTACTAATGAACATGATGGTCGCCATAGGGATGAGTACGATGAGGAAGCCTCCAAGCAGCAGTTTTCCTCGGATTGATTTTAAACGCATTATATTCTCCAATTCTGTGAGATATCGGTTAAAGGTTTGCGGAAAAAGGTTGCCCTATGCCCCGAATGTTAGGTGTACCTTTTATCGAAGAGATGCATGAGTAAAAAAGCTGATTATAATCTGTGGTTGTATATCCTCCTTTACTTGTGCTGATATTGTCATGTAAAAAGAAATTACCCAATGATGCCAAGGGATATCTACGATTAATACTTAAACGATATCACAAGCATAAATGAGAAGTCAAAAAATAATTAGCGTTTTAAAAAGATTATATAATCAATGGTTTAAGGATATTTTTTGTCAAGGCCACAAGGTAGTACCTGAGGAAAAAAAGAGGAAATAAACAGGGGACATCGATTAAGTTAATAAAGAAACCATTCTGTCTCTTGTCAAACGGTGTAGGGAGATGCCGGGGTTACCAGTTGTCAGATTACTGTTTGAAATGGAGAAGCGAAACTTCTGCCCACCAGGAAAAAAATCCCCGAAAAACGTGGTCGGTCTCAGGTGTTGACCCAGCGGCTAAACAGTTAAGCTTTTGTTGGCCCAATATACTCTAATTACAGCCATGGAAATAACAGATACCAGAAAACATAACCTGCAGACTCAGTATAAGTTACGGAAGCAACTTATTCGGCTTCGTAAGCGAGAGCTAACCAACAAAGCAGCCGCAGAATTCACCCATTTATTTTCTTGTTATAATGTTCTTTATGCTAAGACGACCAAGAATCATAATGCCGAAGAATCCTTTACACATCATTCAAAGAGACAATAATCGACAGTCGTGTTTTTTCTGCGATGATGATTATTTGTTCTATCTGGACTGGTTGAAAGAGTATGCAAAAATAGTTGAATGCACGATCCACGCATATGTTTTAATGACCAACCATGTTCATCTTCTTCTGACTCCTCAAAATATCACGAGTGCGGGTAATTTGATGAAACGCCTGGGACAACGCTATGTTCAGTACGTAAACCGAACGTATAAACGTATGGTACCCTTTGGGAGGGAAGATTTCGCTCAAGTGTTATTCAACAAGAACATTATCTGTTTATATGCCAGCAGTATATTGAGATGAATCCAGTTCGGGCGGCAATGATAAAGCATCCCGCAAACTATTGATGGTCAAGTTACAGAAGCAATGCTCAGGGGGATAAATCAGATTTGATAACGCCCCATCGACTTTATAAAGGGCTTGGCAACACAAAAAAACAACGATTAGAAGCTTACCAGGAGTTGTTTCGATATAAACTCGAGACTAGCGATATCGATAAAATCAGAAAAAACACCAATAGTAATTTTGTTTTAGGGAATGAACGCTTTGCAGGTGAAATTAGTAAAACACTTGGCCGCCGAGTTTCGCCTGGAAAACCTGGCCGCCCCACCGTAAAAAAAAAGTAATAAATAAAAATCAAAACGTGACCGCCCCTACTTACACCCTATTTACGAGGACTTGCAAGCATAACGACAACTGCTGTTATTTTACCACCTTGTTTACATCTAAAGATTTCCTAATAGAACTACAGCTTTGCTGATACAGCGTGGGCAGTCATAAGGTGGTATGGGTGACTGCTATATGTTGGTTAAGCAGGTTCCTTTAAAGCGCCACTAGAATGACTAGATCTTTGAAATGGCAGTATGTTCCTACCTTAAAAGATTAGACTCATAGAAATTGTTTGAGTTGAGATTTTGGCATATCCAGTAGCAAAGGACTAGTATATCCAATAACCAGAAGGTATACTTGTGTAACATTTGCACAGGATTCGGACTATTGATCTTAACTTTATACTTTACTTGATACCTTTATGACAGTGATAGATGTACCGAAAAAAGCGAGACTACTGATTGTCGATGATGAGGCAGGTGCACGTGAGTCACTTGAAGCCATTCTTGAAGATGACTATCTCGTGGTCTGTGTCGAAGACGGGCATAAGGCTTTGGCTGTCATACAAAAAGAGGAATTTGACCTTGTGCTGCTCGATATTTCGATGCCTAAAATTAGCGGCATCAAAGTCCTTGAGCAGATTAAGATCTACGATAAGTCCATTGATGTGATCATTGTATCGGCCATCGATCGGGCGTTAGAAGCAACGGCAGCCATTCAAAAAGGTGCGTACGATTATATTACTAAACCTTTTGACCCGGATACTATTCTGGCCAGGGTTGATCGTGCCTTGCAGAAGCGGTATCTCGAACAGGAAGTTTCCTTTCTCCGCTCCGAAATGGCGCAACACTCTAAACATACGCAAATTGTTAGTCAATCTAAGCAGATGCAAGATGTTTTCCTGACTATCAATAAGGTAGCGAGTACTTCTAGCAGTGTACTGATTACTGGTGAAAGTGGAACTGGAAAGGAATTAATTGCAAGGGCAATCCATAACGCCAGCGAACGTGTTCAAAAACCCTTTGTGGCCCTGAATTGTGCTTCTATTCCTTCTGAGTTGATCGAGAGTGAATTGTTTGGTCATGAAAAAGGTGCATTCACCGGTGCCAATCATCGTACCCCTGGTAAGTTTGAATTTGCCAATGGCGGCACCTTGCTACTGGACGAAATTTCTTCGTTAAAAAGTGAATTTCAGGCCCAGTTATTACGAGTATTGCAAGAGCGGGAATTTACACGTGTTGGCGGGCACAGGGTAATAAAAGTGGATGTGCGAATCATTGCAGCCACTAATACCAAGCTGGAAGACATGGCTCGTGAAGGAACGTTCCGCGAAGATCTCTTTTTTCGACTGAATGTGATTCCCATTAATGTGCCTCCATTGCGTCATCGAGGAGGAGACGTACCTCTCCTGGCGCATTACTTTCTGGCAAAATTTAATCGCAAGTTGAACAAGAATATCAAAGTAATAACACCAAAGGCTATGGCGATTTTAGAAACGTATCCTTGGCCGGGAAATATCCGTGAACTTGAAAACTTGATTGAACGTATGGTGGTATTAGGGTCAGATAATACCAGGATAGACCAGGGGGATCTTCCTTCTGACGTCCTTTTTCACAAAGAAACCCTTCATAATTTGCCAGGACCTGAAGGAAACAATATCGGATTGTTACAAGCCCGTCACTCTTTCGAACTCAACTACATAAAGCAGGCTCTTCGAAAATGTAACTGGAATCAGACCGAAGCTGCGCGGCTGCTGAAAATCCACAGAAATACCCTTATCCAGAAGATGAAAGCCTTGAATATCCGTCACCGCGATTGAAAACGGGGTCTGTTATGCTGGCTTAAACCGAATAACCAGGCAAATTTAGGGTATCTTGAAAATATTTATAACAGTCCCGGATTAGGTGTTGTTAAAATAGAGATTTTATCATCTATGGGCAGTTGAATGGTGAACGTGGTGCCTTGTCCCTTTTTACTTTCCACATCAATCTGACCACCATGTTCGGTAATCACCTTATGTGTTATTGGCAGCCCCAAGCCGGTACCACTGTCCTTAGTGGTGAAAAATGGATTAAAGATTTGCTGTAACTCCTTTGGGTCTATTCCTTGACCCGTATCCTGGAAAATGATCGTGACTTTGCCATTTGTGTGCATGGTTGTCCGGTTTCCAGCATCAGTTGATTCCTCACAAAGGGTTTTGATTGTCAATTGACCTCCGGTAGGCATGGCCTGGATGGCATTTCGAATCAAATTATTAAACCCCTTAATTAGTTGATTAGAATCGGCCACCATCGGGGGCAGATTCTCTTGCAGATCCTGTTGGCATTCAATATTGTTTTGCTGTAAACTTTCTTCTATTGTATCAAATGATTGTCTTAATAATCCGTTAATATCGGTGGCGGTAAATTCATATTTGGGAATTCGAGATAATTCCAGGAGTTCTTCTACCAATATATTAATTCGCTCTGTTTCTCTGGGGACCGTACGGTTGAATTTTTCCAGAAAGCCGGGTTTGTTAACCTTGCGTGGAAGCAATTGAACAAATGTTTTGATGGCTGAAAGCGGGTTTCTGATCTCATGGGCCATTCCGGCAGCTAATGTGCCTAAACCAGCCAATCGTTCTGATTGGCGAATACGGGCTTCCAATTTTTTCAAATCGGTTATGTCGTGAAGATTGAGTATTATTTCAAGAGGTTGCCCTTTAGCTCCATGCAGGATGCTGGAACCGACGAGGATCGTCTGGGATTCTGTGTTTTTTCTAATTTCAATCTCCCCATGAGAAACTGTACCTGGTTGACGAATGATTTTCTGTACCAGCAAAACGAGCTGGGAGGACTCGCCGAGAATGGCTGCAATGTTTTGTCCCTCTATTGCATTAACTGGAGAAAGCCCCAGGAGAATTTTAGCCGCGGGATTAACGGTTACAACTTTCCCTTTCATATTCACCGACAAAAGACCATCGGCCATGGTTATCATTAGTTTTTCAGTGTAGTTCTGAAGTCGTTGGATCTCTTTAAGTTGTTGTTCCTGGCTTTTTTGGTGGGCTAAAATTTCTTTGGTCATTACAGCAAAATTGGCTGCCAGCACTTCAACTTCATCACCGGTTTTTACGCCTATCGTATGGGTAAAGTTTCCCTTTGCCACGTCCATGGTCGCCCACACCAATTCTCCTAAGGATCGGGTCACCCGCTGGGCGCCTAGGACAGATATTATTGTTCCTGTGAATAATGCGACTATGCCGATTCCCAAAATGATCCAGATCGTCTGGCTCATTTGCTTATACATAGGCGTCAAGGATAACCCGACACGTATGGTTCCCCAGCGACTCATCGAATCTGGCAGAAAAACTGGTAGCGCAACATCCAGGCCTGGATGTGATCCGGATTCTGCATCAATTTTTTGGACGATGGGTAAGGTAGCTGTAATTGCGCCGTAGCTGATCTTATCGGTTAACTTTTTCCCTTGAAGATCAGGCCGGTTGCTAAAGCCAGCCACACGGTGCTCTTTGTCATGAACAATTACATAAAGAATATTTGGATCTTGCGCCGCCCTGTTGGCGAATTGTTCGAGAGTTATGTAGTCGTAGTTGAGCAGTGCCTTGGTTGTGGTGGCCACAAGACTTTGAGCAATAGCTTTTCCTCGCTGTTCAAGCTGTTGACGAATGTTGCGGTTCTGAAACCACACCAGCGTGAGAGTGAGAATCCCAAGCAGCAAGGTAAGCATGCCGGCATTTGCCAAGACAACTCGATACCGGAGAGGAATGAACCGGGGTTTACGGAATAGTCGAAGTTGGAGTGGCCAATTTTGCATAAGAATAAAGCTACCCAGGCACGAAGCTACTGAGTTGGCGCACCCTCTTTTAGCCAGACACGGTGCAATGGCATGTAATCAGCTCCTAATGCACTTGGTTGGGCGCCCTGAACATGGGATTTGTAGACTCGATCAACACTAAGATAAAATAATGGGATAACAGGCGCAGACTCCATTATCAGCGCTTCGATTTCACGGTACATCTCTATTCGTGCAGTAGGATCGCTTTCTCCCCGGGCAGATAAAATCAAGCTATTGACCTTTTCATCCTTGAATCCCATAAAGTTGGCCGGAGAACTGGATGCGAACAGCGGATAGAAGAAGCTGTCTGGATCCGGCATGTCAGCAAACCAGGCATAGCGATACATCTGAACTTGGTCTGAATTGATATACGCTTCGAACTCTGACCAGTCCGTGATGTATTTTATTGTTAAATCGATTCCCAACTCAGCCCACGCTTGACGAACAAAATTCAATTCAGCCTGGGCAAAGGCAGATTTTGAACCTGAAACAATCTCTAGGGAAAGAACACCGTCTTTTCTTCCTACCAACGTTCTGTTACTGCTCATTGAACCGTTTGCAGGAACTGTATTTAGTGGAGGTTTGTTTTCCTGGCTCACCCCTGGCATACCGGGTGGCAGAATTCTTTCAGCCGGTTCAAACTGACCACTGTAAATCTTACTCAGTAATTTTTCACGATTTATGGCTGCAGAAAGTTTTCTACGAAATTCAGGGTCGCCCAGATGGGTGTGATTTACTTGAAAACCGTAAAAAACGAGACTCAGGGCAGGCCGGTGGAACCATAGAAGGTCTTTTTGCGAAGATAATTCCTCTCGGATATTGCCTAAAACACGCATTTCGTCGAGTTCACCGCTACGAAAATCAGTTAGTATCTGATCAATCTCCCCCCCTGGGTAAACCCTATACTCCACTTCATCAAGGAGGGCCTTTCCAGCAAAATATTCTGAAAATTGTTCTAATTGAATACGCTTGTTCGGCTCCCATGAGACAAATCGAAAGGGTCCACTACCGACTGGTTTTCGCCCAAACTCATCTCCTAACTGGAGGACTACTGCTTTCGGAACAATCTTGGCCTGATACATGCCCAAAGCTGTAAGAAATGGCGTATGAGGTTCTTCTAGTTGTATTAAAACGACGTGCTCATCGACAGGCTGTAATCCAGCTACCACCTCCGTACGGTGGTCACGATATGCTTTTGCTCCATGTATTTTTAACAGGTGAGGTAAGGTTGCCGGGGAGGGGACAACTCGCAGAAGACGGCTAAGGGAAAAGACCACATCTTCGGCAGTAACCAGATCACCATTATGAAAACGGGCGTTTTTCTGAAGGGTAAACCTGTAGCTCTTGCCGTTTTCCTCGACTTGCCAGGTTTCAGCTAGGGCTGGGAGCGCAAGAAGATAGGGGTCGAAACGAACCAGGCCGTCAAAAAGTTGTTGAACAATCGCTGTACCATATTGATCCTGTACATAAGCAGGGTCAAGTGTGGCCGGGTTATTCAGTAAAGGAGCATGGTAGATGCCCCCCTTTGTTGCCTGCACTTCGCTCTGACTGGTGTTCTTGATTATTTTCGCTTTATCAGGTGACCGCTCACATGAACTGGTTAGAAAAATGACAAAGAAGCCGACGCAGATGAACATCAGTCTAAGTAATCGATACGAACCCATTCAGTCTCCTCCCACGATCATAAATAATAACCCAGAATATCATATAATAATTGGTATTGTAACAGCTTTATGTGATTGATTATAAAAAGCTGCCTCCGGGGGAGGGCAAATGACACAAAAAAACACGAATCCTACGATTCGTGTTTTTCTGTCAGACATATAAAATTTTGATGAGCACTTAAGTTCGTCGTAAAGAAACAGCCAGGGGGGATCAAGCTTGTTATCTCCAAGTCAAACGAGTGGATGTCATCGTGTGAATCACCGCAGGTTTATTTTCATTTCTACTAGTGCAGCGTTTACGCATCAAGCACAAGCCACAGCTGGTGAAACTTTACTGCTCCCTAGCCTAGGTTTGTTCTCAGCAAGGCAACAAAAGTGACCATGTGCCGTAGGTAAACCTTGATATTATAGCTGCTAGATGAAAACGTTACAGTGATTCCACAATTGTGAACAGGAAATTCTATCTCAAATCAGGGTCCGGCTCCACCTCGTGCTAAAACGGGTAAGGCATAGCTGGCAACCACGGCACTGACGATAATAAGCTGAATCATTATTCTTTTCATTTTCATTTTCATTTCCAATTTTCTCCCGCAGAATTTTTGTTCGATTCTGCTAATGTTATCAGGTACT
>JAAELB010000331.1 GCA_024227155.1 Desulfobulbaceae bacterium | reverse complement strand
CTGCAAGGGCGACGAGGCTCTGTTCACCCGTGATGAAGTCCTTCACTTCGATAGCGTCCCCGACCGCGAAAATGTCCGGGTTGCTCGTCCGCATCTGATCGTCAACGAGTATGCCGCCGCGCGAGGCGATCTCCAGCCCTGCTTCCTTCGCAAGTGCCGTTTCGGGTTGCACGCCCATCCCGAGAATCACGATGTCGGCCGGATGCGTCTCACCGGATTGCGTGACGACCTCCAGCGCGCCAGAATCCGTCTGCCTGAACTCGGCGGCCCCGTCGTCGACGATCACGCGTACGCCATTGCGCTCCAGAAAGCCTTCGACGATGCGAGCCATTTCGCAATCGATCGGAGCGAGCACCTGGTTGCCCATCTCGAGGACGGTGACGTCGAAGCCGCGGTGGGCGAGGTTTTCCGCCGTCTCGAGACCAATGAAGCCAGCGCCGACCACAACCGCCCGCGTCTTCGGCCGGGCCGTCTGGAACCCCGAGTAGCGGTCCATCCCCGTGAGGAACTGCGAGCCTTTCTGAAGCCATTCGCGAATGCTCCTGGCGTCGGGCACCGTCTTGACCTCGAAGATCCCCGGCAGGTCTATACCGGGCAACGGCGGGCGAATGGATGCCGCGCCAGGTGAAAGCACAAGCTTGTCGTAGGGCTCGGTTGTGATTTCGTCGGTTTCGAGGTTCTTGAGCTCGACCG
>JAAELB010000330.1 GCA_024227155.1 Desulfobulbaceae bacterium | reverse complement strand
GCTTGCGAGTTACCTCAATTGCTTGAATCGCCGATTTCCTCGGTCTATATCCATATGAATCCACGTGAAAGAAAGGTTCCACGGTTGGCTCAAAGTGGATCTTGACCACCATCTGTGCTACTCTATCAGAAACTGAGGGAACACCGAGCGGGCGGATACCGCCGTCCGGCTTTTCGATCTCCACTCGCAGGACCGGTTTAGGTGCATAGGTTCCTTCAAGAATGGCAGTGCGTATCTCCGGCCAACATTCGCGGAACTGGTAAGGAAAATCTTCAATGGTTACCCCATCAATACCGGGGGCTCCCTTATTCGATTTCACCTTCTTCCAGGCCTGTGCAATGTTGTCCGTTGCTACGATACGCTCAAGTGAAATGGGTTGTGAAGCGAGTTTTCCAATAACGCGCACTGATGCAGCTCCCCCGGACGGGGTCGACACCGATCTGTAGCTTATTGGTACTTTTCCTTCGTTCTTCATGTTCAGCCCTTCAGTGGGGTGATACTCCCGGCTTTTCTATTCGCCGAGCTCGTTTCCAGACGCCTATCTGCCTTTGGCATCGTCCTACACCTACTATGGCCTCTGCTGACTCCTTTCTCATCACAACCAATGTTGCCACCGGCTGCGCTTCCGTTTCCGGATGCTTGTGAGATAGGCCTCCCCGGGTAATTGCGTGAACTTCTGATGAGTAGGTAAGCGGAGACTCCGTCACGCGCCATTTACCGTATCCCATGATCCTTGGGCTTAAACATGTTGTGCTGTCTTACCCAGAGACTCGGCCTTGTATGACGTTTCTGTTCGTCGACCCACATCGTTACACTTAGGCTTCCTCCAAACATCGCCTAACGGTAATGCTCTCAGAGTCTACGCTTACTTGCCATCGGTTAGTATTTTATGTTAAGCATATGACTTAACACAGGATCACATACAGGGGACTTTAACCCCATTAGTTCACGCCCATGCCGGGCGCACCCAGCAAATTAACCGGACAAGAACCACTCCGGCGTTTCAAGGCAAGCTCAGAGGCTTGCCGGTTATGTTAGGCATGATCAAGTCGCGTAAACAGCCACGCGACTTGATCATGCCGGGGTGCCGGGTACCCGGCCAACACCATGTTCACCGAAACGCTGCGCGCCTAGGGAACCAATCGCTCAACACGACAAATTTACAGCGACAATCGAACAAGCTCATTATCACTGACAAATTTGCCCGTTAGCTCGGGCATTATGTGTAAACAAGGTAAAAACATGAATATAATAAGAATCCTATCTGCTAATACATTATTATTAATAATAATTTCTGGCTGCGCAAGTACGGGTGTTGTCCCTATGAGTCAGGACTCATATTTCATTGGTAAAAAAGATGGTGCTCCCGGCATTGGTGTGTCACTAAGCAACAAGGCGGAGGTTTACCAAGAAGCAACTGAATTCTGTGATAGAAAAAGTCTTGAGGTACTAACACTACGTGAAACAGTGATAGCAGCAGCGCCAGGTCGTCTTGGATCAACCGAGCTACATTTTAAATGCGTACAACCTGGTGGCACCGCTCAACCAGTTGTAAGAGGCACTGATAAAGATTTTACCGTAAATAGCAATGTAAACATCAGTTCTGAAGGCTCTAATTCTAAAGATATGTACACCGAATTAAAAAAACTTAAAGAACTAAAAGATTCTGGCATTATTACTCAAAAGGAATTTGATATAGAAAAACAGGAAATACTATCAAAGTATTGAACACATACAGCATAAAAAACTCATAATCAGGTAGCCGGGGGTTTTTCTCCCCCAGCCCCCACAACACCCTGCATACGGGTCCGCACAGGGCGTTTCATCAAGGTCGCCGGGCCATAACCGGGCTATGTAGACTTGAGTCGGTTTTTCCAATCCGCGCCTGAACAGTACTCCTCCATTCGGATTCGACGTATGTCCAAGGCCCATGAATACCTATCCTCTCCTTGACGTTCAGCCCTTCACCGTGTCCGGGACATTACTCCCGGCATTTGGCTACTATGGCTTCTGCTGACTCCTGTCTTCTTATCATACAAATTGCTCAATATGACGCTGCAAAATTCGTTTCCTGTCTGCTCATCTTTGTTTCGTATCTCACAAACGAGGCAGAGTCTTCCATCATTTGTGCCGGGACATTTTTTGTACCGGTAGCCCCTGCCGGTAATTTCACTGGAAACAACATCATGTCGCATGGAAAACAGGTCTCCCCGGATAAGAACGTGAACTTCCCTTGCGCAGCCGCGCCATTTACCGTATCCCTTGTTCCTTGGGCATTGACATGTTGTGCTGCCTTACCCAGGGACTTTGCCCCATGACGTTTCTGTCCGTCAGCTCGCAAGTTTACACTCCGGCTTCCTTCAGACCCTACCTCACGGTAACGCCCTTGCCTTCGGTTAGTAATTCATGCTAAGTTATAAAACCTAACACAGGAACACTTCAGGGTACTTGAACCCTATTAGTTCACGCCCATGCCGGGCACACACAAAACGTTCCAGCGGAAGCCGAAACAACCCCGCTCTCGCTGAACTTTACGTTGATACCAATACAAAGAAAGATCGTTGGTGGGGAATTTATGAAGGAAATGACTATTCGCCATACATATCGGTAATGAGCTTTCGCAATTGAGCGGATTTGATATTAGATAATTTATCAATTTTCTTTTTCAATCTTAGTTTGCTAATGGTTCGGATTTGGTCAACCGCAATTTCAGACTTTTTATTCGCGCATTTTATTTGGAGGCGAGTCCTCCATAGAGGATGCAATTTTGAAGTTAATGGGCATACGACAACAGTTTCTAAATATTTATTCATGTCATCTTGACTAATTATGACAACTGGACGGACTTTTTTTATCTCGCTACCTATGGTTGGATTGAGATCAGCAAAATATATTTCGTACCTTTTAATATTCAAAACCCTCATCCTCCAGGCCGTCAAGAAGTGTAGTGTCAAGGTCGTCCCAGTCTTCCTTTTCATTAGCCATGGCTTTATACGTATTTTCCCAAGAAAGTTTGCGGTCATCTTTCTTGCGGAGAAGCAGCCCTCTGTCTGTTTCTTCAAGCAACAAAGTGTTGGAAAAGCCATATTTTTGCAGGAGCGCCTTTGGTATGCGCACTCCTTTTGAGTTTCCAATCTGAACCAGTTTGATATCCTTTGAACGTAGTTGCTTTTCCATTGTAGCAGCTCCTTGTTTTTAGTTGTTAATGTATGTATTGTAATTACATAAGGCCATAAAGTCAATAGCTGAAAAACATTAATATATTACGAAGCATTAGTACCTTAGGAAATAATTTCTGCGTTTTTGAGGCAGAGATAAGCGTAGACTTCGAAATAATTTCGTAAAGGTACTTACCCAAGCATTTTAGAAAATTCCTATCTATTCAGGTTAGATATATATATAAGGTGTTTTACGCACACAAAAAAAATGCACCGGACGCAAAAGGTCGCGGTTTTTTGGGGTTGATGAGTTTGTTCCACATTTTGCTTCTCAGCATAATTATATGGCAATCTTTTGCGCGCGGTGATTTATACGTTATAATTCTAAAAAAACAAAAATCATGAAAGAGAATCCTCAATTGAAAAGAGCGATAATTGAAGTTGTGGATAATCAACTTCAATCAAACGATCCACCGGAAACAAAACAAACTTTTGATAGACTTATCAAGGAAGGATATTCAGAGAAAGAATCTAAAGAATTAATTGGATGTGTAGTGACAACAGAAATATTTGGAATTTTACAAAGTCAGGAAACATTTGATATTGAGAGGTTTATTTGTGCTCTCAATAAATTGCCTTCAATTCCTGAATAATTTGAGATCTATAACCAAATCAAATTATAACCATGCCAAGTCACCGGATGTGACCCTCCTGTTTTCATGGCAATTTCGGTGAAAATAGGGCGATGAGTCAGGCGAAGGGTCAAGTCTGCTCTTGATCTATACAGCAAAGCAAAAAGCAGAGTTGACCCCTTTCGATCCCTTTCTTTTGAGATGTATAACAATCTTAACAAAACTATCCTTTAAACCACTAAACGCCAGCATGGAGGTTACCAATGGCTACATTTCATTTTAGAATTTTTACTTTTCTCGCACTCTTTTTTTTCACTTCAATGAGCTTTGCAGCCGAAGAACAATTTGATTCAGAAAAAATCATTTCAGAATTGGAGGAAAAATCTGGGTTAAGCAGAGAACAAATATCACAACTTAAACCGGAAATTGAGGCCAAAAGTGCTCAACTGAAAACTGATATCAAAGAATCGATTGATGAAGGTTTTCTCCGACTTGAAGAGTTAAGCGCTAAACTTGACACAGCAACCAAAGGCACTGAAGAAAAAGTGAAGCAACTGCTCAACAGTGAAGAATACTTGAAATTTAAAGACTTTCTCTTAAGTATTGACAAAAAAGCAGTAAAAAACGTGAAAAACTCCTTAACAGAGGAGCTTTCATCTGTCCTTCAACTCACAGAAGAACAGGCAGAGAAGCTTAAACCAGTTCTGGAAGACAGTGTAAACCAACTCACTGAGTTGGTAGGCAACCTTACAAAATCAGGCAAAAGTGCCCTGGACGATTTCAAAGTACAATACGAAAACCTGAGTAAAAGACTAAGGGATAAACTCAAAGACACTCTTGATTCGAAACAACTCGATCGGCTGGATGAATACAACAAAGAGAAGAAAGAAAAAATCACCCAGCGTCTTTTTGAAGTATAAACAGTTTAGTGCCTTACTCCAGAAAAACTGCAATAAAAAACAGGTAGCGCAGACTCCGAGTAATCTGGAGACTCTATTGAAATTAATAACTTAGAGTAACCGGCAGATAGTGAGAGTAACGAGACCTTCGAGGCACTTATACCCCCTTGTGGGTGTTAATTTGAGAGGCGAGGCTGCTACCGGCTTCGCTTCTCTACTCCCCCCCCACGCCATGTAACTCCTCTACAGTAAGGCCGACATACTACCCGACATGGTAGACATGTATAGATTTTACAACGACATAACCCCATTTCCCGTAGATAAGAACTCCAGTTTTCCCTATGGTGTACCCATACTGCAACAGAAGCTTAACAAAACCACACCCAGGGAGATGACCATGAATGGATTAATTAAAATTGCACTTCTCATTGTACTGCTGGCACCTCAATTAGCTTTCGCACAGAGACACCACGACAGGGGTTACGATAGTAACCGTCATATATCAACATCGCACTCCAGAGTCAAACAGGGGTGGGATGTAAAATTTCGTAAAGCGCTGAGATCTCCCAACTGCCATTACTATTCAATCTATGCCGAAGGTGGACGCGGTTCAGCACGACTCATGTCGTTGCCTGGAAAAAATTATATCCAAGTGACTGATGGTCAAAAGGAAGGGTATGTCTGTTTTGCCCTCCCTACAACCCTCGAATTAGGAAAGCTCTCGAACCCGCATGTTTATGTTGAACTATACATTGAAGACATTGGAACATACTACTTTGACAGCGGTGATCGTGGATCGAGAACTATTAATAACTGGCATAGATCGTACAATCGTCTCTAGGAGCTTAGTTTCTGCGTTTTGATGCCACTCTATCAAAGAAAATGATCGCCTGTCATAACCATAATAGTTTATAATCTCTTACAAGCCCCCAGGTCTAATTGTTTTTGGTTGGCGGAGCTGGTTGAACGGTGGTTATCTCAAAATTCAGATTCATGAGGCGAAACATGCGGTTATTTTTTTACCTGACCATACTATTTTTGCTGTTTTTAACAGGTTGTGCGTTCCCTCCTCCACAAACGCCAGCCTATCACTTTGAACCTCCGGCCAAGCAACTCGACTACCTGAGCGATGTTCGGCCGGTACTGGTAAAGCGTTGTGTGGTCTGCCACTCCTGCTACAACTCGCCATGTCAGCTCAAATTAAGTTCCTGGGAAGGGCTCGAAAGAGGTGCAAGCAAAGAGCAGATCTACAATGGAGCACGGCTTGAAACCATGGACCCAAGTCGTCTGTTCATTGATGGACACTCAACTGAAGATTGGCGCAAAAAAGGTTTTTTCAGCGTACGCCAGACAGAAGAGCAGAGCTATGATGAGTCTGTAATGTACATGTTACTTGACCACAAACGTTTGTCCCCCAAGGTAACAGGTAGCTATTACTCTGAAACCAGTGATTTAACCTGTAGTGAAAACAGCAAAGAAGTTAGCAAATATTTAAAAAAGCACCCGAATAATGGCATGCCATTTGGCTTCCCTCCCCTCAAGAACCAGGAGTTCAACACAGTTGTCGGCTGGCTTAGCCAGGGAGGTCAAGGCCCAACGGCAAAACAACAGATTGCTTTAAAGGCGATTAATAAGAACGACCAAAAAATGGTTGATAAATGGGAAGGTTTTCTCAACAATCCCGATCCTAAGTACCAGATGACCGCACGTTATCTCTATGATCATCTTTTTTTAGCCCACATAGATTTTAAAACCGACAGCAACGAATTTTATGAGCTGGTCAGATCGACAACCGGCCCTGGACAAGCAATTGAAATAATAGCCACGATTCGGCCCTATGATGATCCGGAAACAGACAGCTTTCACTATCGATTCAGGAAAATCCATTCCACCATTGTGCATAAAACACATATGGTATTCCCATTGGATATGGCCCAGTACAATAGGTTCCACGAGCTGTTTATAACACCGAAGTGGGAAGAAGAACCGCATATTGTCAGTTATGACCCTATCCTCAGTGCCAACCCATTCAAGACATATGAGCAGATTCCGGCACGATCGCGTTACCAGTGGTTACTGGATAATGTCCATTATGTAATTATGACCTTCATCCGGGGTCCAGTGTGTAAAGGGCAAATCGCCCTCAATGTGATTAACGATCACTTCTGGCTCATGTTTCTCGACCCGGACGCAGATTTGTCTGTAAAGTATCCTGGTTTTTTAAAATTCCACTCTAATGCCTTAAGAATGCCAGGAGAAAAAGGCAGTGATTACAGACTATACAAAGCACTTTTAGAGAATACTCATTACAAAAAGGCCATCGATTTTTATAAAGCAAGACAACAGTTCTATGCGATCCACTATCCAAACGGCCTGGGTAAAAATAACATATGGCAAGGTGACAAAGCTGGAGACGCTCCACTCCTCACCGTTTTCAGACATTTTGACAGTGCATCGGTGCATAAAGGTGTCCTGGGAAATCTTCCACAAACTGTCTGGGTGGTTGACTACCCGCTGCTAGAGAGAATCTACTATTCGCTGGTTGCAGGCTTTGATGTGTACGGCACAGCTGGGCACCAGCTGGCAACAAGGCTCTACATGGACGCCCTCCGTGTCGAGGGTGAAAGCTATTTTCTCGATTTTATGCCGCTTGCTTCCCGCAAACAACTCATGGAGTCCTGGTACACCGGAATCAACCTTGAAAAGATTCATTATTCTCCCGCTCCGATTCCCGCTGGAACTCAGTTTGCCACAGATGAACCAAACAGGGAATTCATTGAAGATATTGTCAATAATCATATCAAGGTCGAGGATATCGGTTTTGAAAAAAACTACCTCCCCGCCGGAGTACCATACCCAAAACTCCCTGAAAAATATCTGACGATAGAGGATTTCCTCACCGGATTTATTGCTACATCCGCGCCCGGAATCTCATTTTTTAGACACGTAGCAAGCCACAATGCAAATGTAGCCTGGATACGTATAAAAAATGTACCTTCCCATGGAGATGTCGTTATTTCAGCGGTCATAGACAGGTGGCACGACAATGTCAAGTTTCTCTTTAGAGAAGCTCAATACCTTGATTCAACAAAAGACCGTGTGGATTTTGTTGAAGGATTTGTCGGTTCCTATCCTAATTATTTTTTTGTTGTTGATTATGAGGATCTGCCAGATTTTTTAAAGTTACTTGATACCTATACGGCCAGTGATGCGGATCAGAAATGGCTGGATAAATATGGAGTCAATCGTGCACAACCTGACTTTTGGGAGATATACGACTGGTTCCAGAATGCATTTTATGAATCAGACCCCACTTCTTCAGGCCTGGTTGATCTTAACAGATATTACTTCTTTGCATTAGATCAGTAATACAACATGCATAAGAACAAACAAAACAACCCTTGCCGGAATGGCAAGGGTTGTTTTGTTTTATGGAATTTGAGTTGAGACTCAACCCACAAATTTTACCAATATTACAGCTTCACTACATTTTGCGCTGCAGGCCCCTTCTGCCCATCCACAACATCAAAGCTAACACGTTCTCCTTCGGCGAGGGATTTAAAACCATCAGCCTGGATTGCTGTATGATGTACAAATACATCCTGTCCACCATCCTGCTCAATAAAACCAAAACCTTTAGCATCATTAAACCACTTTACTGTACCTTCTGCCATTGTACTGACTCCTTACTCATACTGTGACTGTGTCACTCTTTTGTGGATCGGACCCAAATCGGGACCGCTTATAAAGCTGAACCCACAAGCAGAAGGTTCAGCAGCGTACATAGATGTACTGACCTCAATCATAGAGGCGAAGCACCTTAAAAACGAATTTCTAAGGTAGCAAAAAAAAATTTCAAATCGTACAACATCTACCTATCTTCGGCGACCACCTTTTTTACTCTTCGGTTTTGCCTCGTTACAGACAAGTGCTCTGTTTTTATAATCCATACCATTCAAGGTCTCCATGACCTTATGCCCTTCTGACCTGGTGGCCATCTCAATAAATGCAAAACCTTTTGATTTTCCAGTAAATTGATCAACTATCAGGTTGGTATTTACAACTTCTCCATAACTGCTGCAAAGTTCTGTGATTTCGCTTTCAGTAATGTCATAAGGAAGGCTGCCCAAAAAAAGCTTCATGCGTTGTATCCTTTATAAAAACTGTGGCTAAGGCTTTTTGGGCTATCGAACCGTGCAGAATTACAGTGTTGGATAACTGAAAAAGATATGATAATACGTTTAGTAAAGACTATATGTCATTCCAGTCAGATAAACAAGGCAAATAACTTGTGAGGCTTTTTTCATCGAAGAAAATCCTGTAAACCGCTATGGCGTCTAATGTTTCTCTCAAGAGCAAAACCCAGCACCGCCTTGTCCGACACAAGACGCACAACACTTTTTGCTCGAGTAACTCCGGTATAGATAAGTTCCCGGCTCAGAATGCGGCTATCAGCTTCGGGAAGCACAACCACCACCTCAGAAAATTCTGATCCCTGGCTTTTGTGGATCGTCATGGCAAATACAGTTTCACATTGGGGAAGACGATTGGGCGAATATCCTTTCACACTGCCATCCGGCCGTTCAAACCACACTTTGCCACCCTGCTGCCCCATACCGGGAAGATAAATACCGATATCTCCATTGTAAAGATCAAGACCATAATCATTTCGAGTAATAAGAACTGGCCTGCCCGGATACCAGGTTTCCGATTTACATTCAAAACCCTTAGCCGCCAGGCTCCGCTCTACTCGCTGGTTTATACCCCTCACTCCGCGTTCACCGTGGTGTGTGCAGCAAAGCACCTGAAAACTTTGGAATATTTGAAATATTTTTTGAATATCATCCTGGCATACTGTCGAAGAGCGAAGACGCTGGTGGACCAACTCTATGAATTCTGAATATCGCCCTCCGATATATCCGAGTTTGTCTGAGGCAAGAAGAGAAACGTTATGGGCCTGCCCATCATTTAGCAGGTCCCAGGTCGTCTTGAGTTCTGCGTTATTGATACTGACAGCAAGTTGTTTAATATTTGCATCAAACCGGTAACTTTTTTGCAATTCTATGCTGTTTTCCGGCAAGCTGTTTATCAAATCAACCAACACCGCACCTGACTCCACCGAAGCGAGCTGATCTTTATCACCTAATAAAATGAGTTTAGCCCCCGGTTTTAAGGCATCGACAAGTTTACTCATCATGGCCAGGTCAACCATGGACGCCTCATCCACTACAACCACATCAAAATCCAGAGGATTATCATTATTATGGATAAACTGAGGTGAGTTACGCCGTACCCCTAAGAGCCTGTGCAGGGTGCATGCTACAGTGGGAATTGATTGCACGATATCTTCATGCAAGCCAATCTGTTCGTGATTGGCAAGGCTTGTACCAATTGAGTCACTCAATCGCATGGCAGCTTTTCCCGTGGGGGCCGCAAGCCCTATTTTTAAAGGATTGCTACAGCTTTCCACAAGCAGTGCGAGAATCTTTACCACGGTGGTGGTCTTACCCGTTCCTGGGCCGCCGCTGATTATTGTCAATGCATTTTGCAACGCGACTCTGGCTGCCTCTTTTTGATAGTCTACCTCCGCCTCCACATCCTCGGCAAGAGGCGGGGACACCACTCCTGATGATTGCCCGGCAAGCGTAAGAATCTGCTTTGCAAGTCTCGTCTCATAGGTATAGTAT
Source organism: Desulfobulbaceae bacterium (assembly GCA_024227155.1). Lineage (GTDB taxonomy): Bacteria > Desulfobacterota > Desulfobulbia > Desulfobulbales > Desulfocapsaceae > Desulforhopalus_A. The sequence goes on along the minus strand of JAAELB010000330.1, from coordinate 42,801 downwards.
CTGTGCAGATATAAATTGGAGCCTGCCAGAACCAGGGGTGACATGCGCCCCTCCCCATCAACAGAAACCAGTGGATTTCCCCGGAACAGCAGAACCTCTTCCGGTACAAGCCTCAAACAACTATGACCACCTTCAAGGGCTGCAGAAAGCCTTGAGACAACAGCATAAAATTGTTCTTCAGCCACCCCTTCAAGCCCGGATCGACCTGAAAGAAACTTCGCGAAATGGTGATCAAGACCTGAGACGCCTTCATTCATCTGTCGCCCCTCCAATCAAGCGGTTAAGCTGCATAAGTCGTGTATAATCGGGAAGCGTCGTATAGACCCCGTTTCCTGCCATATCAGCTGACATCCCCCTGACAAAAAGATACATAACACCACCAAAGTGGGTCTGATAGTCATAGCCTGGAAGAAGGTTTTGCAAATGACGATGGAGGACCAGGCTGTAAATCCAGTACTGGAGGCCATAATTATGTGCCTGCATCGCCGATACCAGGTTCTCTTCCCGGTAATCGCAGGTAAAGTCACCGAGGTAATTTGTTTTATAATCAAAGATAAAATATTTCCCCCGGTACTCGCAGATCAGGTCAACAAAGCCTGTCAGGTAACCACGCATCACCTTATGATTCAGTGGCAATACTGCGGGGTCATCCTCTAAAATTTCATTAATTTCATCGGTTACAAGGGGACTGAGATGAAAATAAAAACCCATTTCCTTGAGACATTTGTTTTCCTCAAGCTCAGAGAGTGAAAAACCTGTCGGTAAAATCGTCTGAACAACATTTTTCAATAATTCCGCTATATTTTCAGGTTCAGCTTCAACTCCATAGCGCTTACATTTTTTGTGACATGCAGATAAGAGATCAACATGATCACTGAGATTGCTAAAGGAAAACTCTTCAAGCAAATCGTGGATAACATTACCAAAGTGAGCCCCCGCTGGAAGTCCTGTAACTACTATTTCCCTACCCTCCCTCGCCTTTTCTGCCACAGACCCGGTCGTTTTCATATCATATTCATAATCGCTCAAAGCAACCATTGCTGAAAAAGACGACATCAACCAGTCTGTATGGAGTGATCTGCCAGAGGTTGCCAGGGCCTTGAGTTGACCTTCATATCTTTCCTGTTCAAAAGAGACCGCCTCCGACTGGGCCTCAATCTCAACATATTCAATGAAAAAGTTCTGGGAGAGCCTGCAAAAAACCTCCCTCTGCTTTTCGTTGCTGCAGTAGCCATCAGGAAACAGCAGATAACCGAGCGCTGAATCAAAAGAATCGACTACGGGTGAATATTTCTTCACATCAGCCCACATGGTGTAGCAACGCAGTTTTGCCCGTGTGAGAGCCACATAGAGTAGTCGAAGATCTTCCGCAATCTGCTCTGCTCCCGCCTCAGCTTTTCTCTCCTCAAAAAGAGCGGAACCAAGATCGACAACAATATCATCATCACTGTTATGACTTGTTACCTGGAATTTTTCACCGCTGACAAAATCAGTACCACTCCAAAGAACAGGACAAAAGACCACCGGGTATTCCAAGCCCTTTGCGCTGTGCATGGTAACAATCTGTACCGCCTCCTCATCGCTTTCAAGGAGAAGTTCCCCGTTGTCTGTTGGCTTGTCATCCCGGTTCATTTTCTGCAACCACATGAGGAGCTGGCTCTGACCTAAATTTTCGCCGGTTTCCTGTTCCTGGATCAGTTCAAGAAGCTGAAGGATATTAGCAATTGCTCTTTCGGCGAAATCAGCCCCGGCAAGAGTCGCCAGAACCTCTTCTTCCTCCAGCAGATGACTCAGCATGACAAGAAAGCTCTGCTCCTGCCAAAGAGTCTGGTAGAAAACCATTTTCCCCTGCCAAAGGCTTAACTGCTCATCATCCTCTAAAAGATTATGCAGTTCATCCCCGGTAAAACCGAACCAGGTTATAGTCAGGGCTCCTTTTAATTTTGCAACCTCTCCAGGATTTGTAATACTATGAAGCAGCATCAGAATTTCAGAACACTCGTTGGAATGGTAAACAGATTTCCTGCTTCCAACAACAGCCGGGATACCAACAGCCGCCAGGCCGTGGAGATACTCTTCGCATTCTGAATTTTTACGTACCAGAATCGCAATATCTTTCGGGGTGAGCCGTCGTCCCTCGCTCCCCGGCAAAAGTAGAGGTTTTAAAGGGTTTAGAAGGTTGCATATCTCAGCAACAATATAGTTTTTAAAATTTTCTTTCGCTTCCGTTGAAGACCAGCGGCCCTCTTTCTTTTCCGGGTGTGGTGGCAAGGTGCAATACACCATCCCGGCCTGGGATTTCTCTCCACGTATAAAGGCTAATTCTTCCTCAGTTTTAGCAGCATGGACAGAATTGTAGGCAAGAATTTCATCATCGTAATAAAAAGGTTTCTCCCTTGAACTAAAGAGCCTGTTTACCTCATTAACCAGATACGGGTGAGATCTGTAATTGTTCTCCAAAGTAAGGAGTTTCGTTGCCGCCTTTCTTGCCTGAAAATAAGAATGGATATCGGCCCCACGAAATTTATAAATTGCCTGTTTGGGGTCACCAATGAGGTAAAGCAGATGATTACCCTTGCCAAACAGGGTTGAAAAAATGTGATACTGGTCACTGTCCGTATCTTGAAACTCGTCAATTAATGCGACCGAGAAACGATCGGACAACACTTTGGTCAGTTGAACTCCCCGCTCCCCTCGAAGCCCCTTTGAAAGATTGCGAATGAGGTCATCAAAGCCCATATTCCCCTGCTGGAGCAGACGACGACTCAGTTCAGTCCGCACTTGAGCTGCTAAATTAACCCGAAAGGTGAGGAGCAGACATTCTATTGCTCTTAGAAGGGCCGAAACCTCGGTGTCTGGAAGATTCCAGGAAGCGAGGTATTCAACCTTTTTGGCAGCTGATCTGAACTTAGTGCCACTCAATTCCCCGGTAAGGCCACTTACTGTCAGAAGATCCAGATTATCGGGGACTGTGAAACTCGCTCCCCTGAAAAAATCTCCACAGGCTCCAAACCATCTCTCAAATTCATCGTATACTCTTTTTTTGAAATGCTTATTCGCTATACCCTGGATAAATTTTTCCCTAAGCAATGTACTATTGGATTGCCACCAGAGGGCAACACTTTCCATGGCGGAGATAAGTTTTTCAATTTCTGATGCAAGATCCTCTACAACTGGTTCAATGGTGCCGCTAGTTCTACTGGCTAGAGAAACAGTGGCAAAAAGGTTTTCCGGGGTTGGAAACGCCCTGGTTACAATGGCACAAGGCAAACTATCCATTTTATAAATAGTATTGCGCCAGTAATCATCAACAACCTGGCTGAGCACAGGATCTATATTGGTGAGTAACTCAACATCAAAGAGTTGATTACTTTCAAGCGCCTGCTCCACCAGCATCCGCTGACAAAAACTGTGGATTGTAAAAATGGCCGCCCTGTCAATGTCATAGAGGGCAAGCTGTAGTCTTTTTATGGCCGTTTGTTTCTCAGTTACGGTGGCAGCCCAGGAAAGTAAGGTCTCATCAATTTGACTACCTGCTCCCACATCAGCAGCTGACAACAGCTCCCGTGCTTCAACCAGCCGTGAGCGGATACGGCTTTTCAATTCCTCCGTGGCCGCCTTGGTAAAGGTGACAATAAGAATTTCATCGATGGGGATCGCCTTTTCAACAATAGCACGTAGTACCAGCATGCCGATGGCGTAGGTTTTGCCGGTCCCTGCGCTTGCCTCAACAAGATTGATTCCTTTTTCAAGAATGAGATGCGGGGCATCAAACACCTGGAATTTTTCAATCATTTACCACCTCCCAGATGCTGCACATAATTGAAAGCGCGAGTTGTTCAAATTCCGCAACCATGGGGCTATTTTCTTCCTCACCACGGAGCAGCAGTTCCCATTCAGGCTGATATCCTTTTTCTATACTGTTGTTAAGCACAGAGAGGGCCTTCTCAAGGGGTGGTACCTTTGCTCTCCTGCTTGCCAGCTGTCTGGCATAGGCAAATGCGGGCTCAACGAAGAATGGCAAAGGTCTCTGGCACCCCTGTTGAAAATATCCCAGCAGACTCCCAAGGGACACTCCATCATCCAATTGTGTAAGCTCAGGAAACCTTAGAGAATGATCCATTGCAACAAGATAGGTTGGGGTGCCTGGATTTTGCGTGTTAATAATCAGGTGGTGCAACCATCCTGCAATGACATCCTGGCCGCGAAGTGGACCAAAACGAACAACCAGAACACCATTTTCATACACATTGGAGAGTGTACCCGCGAGTAAATATGGCTGTGCCTTTTCAGAATCTATCTCAATATTCACTACAATATCACCCAGCCGCGGACCGAGTTCCAAGGCCTCGACCTCTTTCCAGAAGGATTTCGTTTCATTCATCTTTTGATCAAATCCAAGTGATCCCGAGGCTCCAAGAGGCCAATCACCCTGGGCCTGGATCTTTTTCAAAATAACCAATCTATCAAGATCTTCAGCTGAACTTTTACTTACTGCATCTAAGATTTCCTGCTCAACTATATATTTACCAAGGCCTGAGACTTCAAAGAGTTCTCTGTCTTCTGGTTGTACCATGGCGCTATCAAGCCTTATTCCGAGACAGTTTCGCACAAAATACTTCAGAGGGTTTTTATAAAAGGAAAAAAGAGCAGCAAGAGATATTAGCTCGCCTCCACCCTCAAGGCGTCCTTGCCACCATACTCTTTGAGGGTGGTTATCCGCCCTGATCGCATTGGCGACCTGGCAATAGTGCTGGTCATAACTAAAAAGGCCACTATCATTTACAGAGTTAAAATAGTGCTTGTTAAAGGGATGGAGGGGATGACGCACGACCGGATCCATCAGCCCATATTCTTTCCCAAGTAGTTCTACAAACTCGGTCACTACCACTGAAGGAGGAATAGACTCGTTGGTCTTCATTGATTGACCGACAAAGCTTAAATAGAGTGTCGATCTCGCTGCAAGCAGGGCTTCAAGAAACTGGTAGCGATCGTCAACCCTTGGTGAACGATCCCCCGGCCGTGTATCCACCGCCATAAGATCAAAGGTATCATGGTGGTCATTTTTAGGAAAAACCCCATAATTTAAACCAAGAATGCAGACAACCTTAAAAGGAATCGAGCGCATCGGCAGCATCGAACAGAAGGTTAACTTTCCCTGCAGAAACCCGGAACTTGACCGTGATTCCTTGGCAAGCTGAGTAAACCATTCTGAAATGACAACAAAGGCTATATCTCCGCTATGATAATCGCCCACCACCTCCCCCAGGTCAGCGACAATGGTACGTAATTCAACCAACTCCTGTTCATGGCTTTCACCAAAAAGAGCATTGATATAACTGTGCAGCAACTCCGACCAACGCTGAACAGAATACTGTTTTTTGAAATCTTCCGATCCCGAATCCAAAAGCTCAATAAACTGGCAAAGACCACCCAGAGGGGCAGCCCCCCTCCCCTCAATCTCTTGAAACGGCAGCACACCAGCTACAAATTGATCCGCATCGACAGCGTAACCCATAAGTAATCTATCCAGGCCAGCCCGCCAGCTTGACTCTTCAAAAGATGTCACACCAGATTCCCCTCGCTGAGTGGCAGATAGTCCCCAGCGAATTCCAGAGTCTGTTGCCCACTGTTGCAGAATGTCGAGATCTGCCGGGCAAAGCTCAAACTGCGGATACACCACCTCCATTTGAAGCAGATCCATAACTTCACTCAAACCAAAGCGGCTTGAAAAGAGCTCGAGAAAAGAGCCGAAAGCTGCGATAACAGAATTGCGTCTACGCACGCTACGGTCGGCAATGGAATGTTGGATTTTTGTAAACACCGCAGGAATAAGTGCAGAGTACTCCTGGATATCTGGTGCCATCACCACAATATCTCTCAGCTCCAGCTGCTCATCTCCATGAAGAAGCCGGAGCAGCTGGTCTCTAAGAACGTTTAGCTCGCGCAGTTTTGAGTGACACGATACCAGCTGAATGGAGTTGTCATCTGCATGGGGCATCTTCTTTCTCTCCGGGTGCAAACTGCCAGTTAAAAGATCCTCCTGCACCTTTTGTAAAAGAGTCGCCCTGTTGTAATCAACACCATCAAGCGGGCTTTCATAACTGGAAAATTCGAGGCTGAACTCAGCACCTTCGAGCAACATATTTTGTAAATCTTTCCCCTGTCCCCCAAGGGCGGCAAGGAGTTGGTGATGTTCTTCCTGTTGCAGATCTTCACTGGTTTTCCCGCTGCGCAATTGTCGTACATACTGTTTTCTCATGGTCTCCACGTTGCCCCAATATTTCTCACAGGGGGACAACAAAAAGAGATGCACATCCATATGGTGTGCCAGCGAATTTAAATAACTGAGAAAAATTGGCGGCATTGTGTGCAGACCAACAATAGATATTCGCTTGGGTAAGTGGTGTGAAAGATCGCTCTCACTCTGCAAGCGTTGTATCACTTTTTGAAAGAGTATAGCTCTATGCACAGAGCCGCCGGGTTGATCCAGCAACCTGCGCCATAGGTCCATCTGCCACTTTTCGCCGGGATGATCTGTCATCACCTTTTTCTGCTCCCAGCCAAGAAGCATATCACCGCGCATGAGCTGATACTGATCAAAGATATTTGCAAGCCTTCTGGCGAGCTGAAACCTTTTTAATTGAGAATTTTCTCCACCAAGATAGTAACGGAGTGGTTGATAGACATCACCACTCAGGTCCCGCAGGAGGCCATCAATTCGCCAGGCAAGGATCTGGCGGGAAAAACCATCCGGGCTGATATCCATGCCCAGCCTCGCCGCAACGGTGAGTAGAAAATCCAGTGGAAGATAAAATTTATAATTACAAAAACTGCAAAACTGATCAGCAAGGGTTTGAGCCACCATCCTTTCCATCCCCTGGCTCTGGATAAGAAAGAGTTCCTGGCCAAACAGATCGGTCTGCTTATCCACCCGAATGACCTCACCTAACTGGCGTAGGAGATTTTCAGTTTTATTTGAGACGTGAAGAAAAAACATGGGCCGCCCTTGTAAACAATAGTTTGAAACGGGCATTTCTCCCGTTTACAGGATATAAGAGTGCATGTATTATCGATTGGCTGGTTTAAAGACATCAAGCACCCTGAAACTACTGCGCGTTGATCCCCCCGACCCCTGTTAAACGGGAAATAAGTCGGGATAGGTACATCACATATTGAATGGATTTTTACTGTGCCATCACTATTTGATACCTACATCAACCCCGGCATACTCATAGATGCCAAAGAGCAGCCCAGCGATGATGCCAAAAGCAAAAAATAAGCGCAGACGACGATCCCATGGCAGTTTTTCCCCATCTGCCATATATTGCAGCAGGGCTATGATAACATATGTTAAACCTGCCACATAGGGGGCTGTCTGGGCAATTTGCCATGAAGTTGCTTTCAGTGTTTCGACACCACTGCTAGCCAGACGCAGGTTAAACAGAAAATACAATATTGCTGAAAGTGTAAACGTAATTTTACTTCTAATATCTCGCATATGAACTCACTAAAAACTCTCTATTTTCCGGCAACGAATATCTATTCGATTCGCCAATATCCGATCTTCCTGTTATTTCAAAAAATCCAACTGCTCCAGCCGGTTGAAAATGATCCGGCAGATGCAAATAAACAAACCACAGATACTTTCATTAATTCAGGTTTCTGTCAAGTAGATACTCCCTGTCCATTAGGTGAACATCGGAGTCGTTTTCTCCATCTGGTGGAGAACATCCAGAACAGAAAAGATGATTATGCTGAACAACTCAACTTTTTGACCCTTGCAGCAATGTCAAAAACAACCGACTCCACAGAGAGCTCGGAGCAGTCAATCATCAATGAACTCTTTACCCCCCAGGATCTGAAAAAAGAAGCTGCCGAACAGGAGCATGAGGCGAAGCTGTGGCAGGCACGGCTTGTCCTGGCTATGGGTGAAGTTCTTGACATGGAAGAAGAAGAGATTGCCAAAAATCTTGCCAGTCTGGATGATGACGCATCTGATCTTTTCAAAGAGCTTCAAGGTGAAGCCGAATGGTTTGAAAACGAAACTATTTTTGATGAACTCTCCCAGATAGAAAATAAAATTGGTCCATCCCATACTGGTAATATGAAAAAGAGACTCAATGGCTGGGGTGTGCTTTTACGGGAAAGCACGGTACAAGACAGCACTGTTTTCCTAAGTACCAGTCAAGACGCAGCCGACATCCTCATCGATGCGTTTGAGAAAGACAAAGACACATCGCCAGTTGTCTACTCGGGTCTCACAGTTCCGGCCCTTATCGCCACAAGCGGAGATGAAGCCCTGGCCTCAGTTAACAGTTTTACAGAACTAAACAGTGAACTGGTGCAAACTCTACACTCTCAAGTTGATGCTCTAAGTAAAGCTGAAATTGCTTCTTTATCTGGATCACTAAACAAAGAAAAATTTAAGGAATTAGTACAGCGCTGGAATGCCGCATCAGAAAAGATGTTCCCACAGGAGGAATTCGGTCGAATTGAGGTGAAAATCCATGTTTTCCCAAACGTCAACTGTTCGCAGCTAATGGGGATTGATGCTACAGAGGGACCACGAAATGGAGTGATGATCGTTGTTGATTAGTGCCTTACTCCAGAGAAACTGCAATAGAAAACAGGTAGCGCAGACTCCGAGTAATCTGGAAACTGTTTTGAAACTAAGAACTTAAATTAACCGGCAGATAGCGAGGACAGCGAGACCTTCGAGGCACTTATACCCCCTTGTGGGGTGCTAGTGCCTTACTCCCCGTTTACGGAGTAATTTTTTCACCGGCTGTTGCAACTTGATTCAGCCGGTGATAATCAGTCAAAGACTGAAGTCTAACTCTAGCAGCAGGTATAGGGGTTAATCGTCATAACAGGGCATGAGGCGGAACGTACAACCTTATCCGCCACACTGCCAAACATTATCTTCTCAAGACCTTTATAGCCATGGGTACCCATGACAATGAGATCCGCCTCAACCTCAGAAGCGTAGTCAGAAATCTTTTCACCGACATCACCCATTAAAACTTTATAGGTTAAGGTATCTACTCCCGCCTTAGTGCAATATTCTTCTATCTCTTTACAAAAAGAAGCCATCTTAATCTCAGCACTTTCCACAAGTTCCCCCTCAAGACTTGGCAGGGTCATCTGAGGTACAAAAAAACCGGAATAATCTTCGAAATTCTGCACCACAAAGACCAGGTGCATCGATGCACCAAACTTACCGGCAAGATAGGCAGAAGACTCAGCAATTAATTTTGAATTGTCTGAAAAATCAACCGGAGTCACCACTTTTGTAATTTCATGTATTATGCTCATAGATCCTCCCCTTGTTTAGTGCCTTAGAAATTCATTGCTCGTTTTTTGTCAATGAATTTCGTGAAGGCACTTATCCCGACTTAGTTCCCGTTTATCGGGCTTAGTGCCTTACTCCAGAATAACTGTAATAAAAAACAGTTGTGGCTATTGCACAGCTATCTCTTAAATATATCTTCGACTTCCCCTGTACTAACTAAATTGTCTCACAACATGGCCTGAATTTCAAACCTGTTATTACATGGTACCAAACCTCCCTGAAGAGTACATCGTTGCTCAACGTATCTGTAAGAAATATTTGCAGAATCTTAAATTTAACATTTGATATTTGACAATTTAATAATCCACGATATTGTCTAGAGATACATTGTGGCACCACCCTATACTTTAACATTTTCTCCAATGAGGCGAAATTTTGACTACTATCGCAGCAATTTCAATCAGTGACCGTAAAGGTATTCGTAAAAAAAATATAGCCTCCACCCGGCTTATCGAAAATTTTGGTTTAGAAAGCGACGCCCATGGCGGCAAATGGCACAGACAGGTGAGTTTTCTTGCAGAAGAGAGTATAGCAACAATGCGTCAAAAAGGTCTTGATGTTGTAGCGGGAAATTTTGCTGAAAATTTAACAACCATAGGCATAGATCTTACATCCCTGCCGGTGGGCACTCATATTACTATTGGTGAAACCGAGCTCATCATATCTCAGCTGGGGAAAATATGTCATACACGCTGTGCAATTTTCCATCAGGCGGGGGATTGTGTTATGCCAAGGGAGGGTATTTTTGCAGTAGTTGCAAAAGGAGGAACAATCAAGGTTGGTGATTCTGTACATATACTTAAAAAAACGAGTAAAAGTGCAGCTATCATTGGTACAAAAGAAACAGAAAAGGAGCTGGGTGAGAAATTAAAAAATTCTGTTTTTGAAAAATTTTCCCCCGCATTTATCAGATTTGACACAATCAGCACCAAAGAAGGCGGCAGTCTCACTGCAATACTGGATGACCTGACAATATCACAGAAAACTGACACTATAATAGTCTTTGATCCATCGGGGAGCCTGGGATTGGGTCTTGCTGGTCTTTCTCTGGAAAACGGCAATAAAAACCGCTACCAGAAAGACAGTTCAACAATTTTTTACTGCAAAAACCTCGATGAGCTTGGTAGTGTATGAAGTAGTGGTTAATACACATTTACCGTAACTAATCAGAGTTAGGAGGCTGTCCGAGAGGCACACATGATTCCAGAAACTGTTTTGACAAAGCCGATTGAAAGATGGTATCAATCCCACCCCCTGTTGAAACGTTTTACAGCAACCGAAGAACTGTGCTGGTGCAACAATGAATTGTCCAGGTTCGAAGAGACACAGCACACCTTACCACTGTCTGCCAGTGACATAGCAGAAGCAACTCAACGGTTGAAGCGATTTGCTCCCTACATACAACATGTTTTCCCTGAAACCAGCGTTAATAAGGGGATTATCGAATCTGAATTGATCAGAATCCCCAACGCACAAAGAGCATTGGAAAAAATTACAGGCAGGTCACTGCCCGTGACACTACTGTTAAAGCGAGATGACCTGCTTCCTATATCTGGCTCCGTAAAGGCCCGTGGCGGGATATACGAAGTTCTCAAACATGCGGAAACCATAGCATTCCAAAGTGGCGTACTTAGCAAAAAAAGTAACTATAGTGACCTCGCTTCAAAAGCCTGCCGCCTGTTGTTTTCCAAACACCAGATCATGGTTGGTTCAACAGGGAACCTGGGCCTCAGCATTGGAATAATGGGCGCTCAACTCGGTTTCAAAGTCACAGTACACATGTCATCTGATGCACGACAATGGAAAAAAGACCTCTTAAGGCAAAAAGGCGTTACCATCGTAGAGCACAGGGATGACTATGGCGCAGCGGTTGCTAATGGCCGCCGTGAGGCAAACGAGCTTAGCCGTTGTCACTTTATTGACGATGAAAATTCAACCGACTTGTTTCTGGGGTACAGTGTTGCCGGTCACCGCCTACAACAGCAATTATCAGAACAAAAGATTGAAGTGAGCCAGCACCATCCACTCTTTGTTTACCTCCCCTGTGGTGTGGGTGGTGGTCCCGGAGGCATCGCTTTCGGCCTAAAGCAGGTTTTTGGCGATAATGTTCACTGTTATTTTGCTGAACCAACCCAGTCAGCCTGTATGTTTTTAGGTATGTACACCGGCCTGCATGATAATATCAGCGTCCAGGATTTTGGCGTTGAGAACAAAACCTGCGCTGACGGTCTGGCTGTTGGCCGCCCTTCCGCCTTCGTAGGCCAGGTAATGACCTCTTTATTGGATGGAATTTTCACTGTATCTGATGAAAATATGTATCGATACCTGGCACTGATGAAAGACACTGAGGATATTGAACTGGAACCCTCTGCGACAGCCGGGTTCCCCGGTATAGCAAGAGTAACTTCTGCAACGGACAATTGCTTTTCCCCTCAACTCCCTGAAACCGCATTCAACAACGGAACGCACATAGTCTGGGCCACGGGAGGAAATATGGTGCCACAAAGGGAGCGGGCTGAATATTACCACAAGGGAAAAAAATTAGAAAATAACCTATAAGGCACTAACCCCATAAACGGCGAAAAAGACCTGATTCGGTATTTCAAATGCGGAACAAACGAAAAATAAGTCGTTTCCACCACGACTCTTTATCATATTGACAGGGAAAATAATCTCTTCTTCTCCAAAGAATAATATTTCGTTCACCTGGTCTGAATCGGCTAGGCCTGAATGGCTTTAACCCATAATGTATAATACCTGGAAAGGTTTTCTTATAAAGATCACCGCTTATAGCCTGTAATTCACACCCATTTAGATCTTCTTGAAGTATAAGATTCGGCCGCATGGATTTGATAGTGTTCTCCCAGTGCCTGAAAGGAAGGACCCGCTGACAGACAACAACCTGGCATCGAATACCCGCAAGGTCTTCAACACATGTGTTTGGAAAGACGTGGACCCTTTCTAAAAATTTATCAGAATTTTTTTGGTAATGGGATAAGAGTAAGGAATTTACGCTACGAGGCTCTGAAAAGAGGCCAGCTGGATCCAGTTGAATTTGTGTAACGCGGTCGATACCTACATAGTATTGCAACCCACATCCGATAAAAAGTCTGATATGATTGTCCAGTCGATTCAAAAATCCGCCACACCCCAGACTGATTAATGAATGATTTCCATGTTCTTTCAAAAACTCGATAGCAGCTTCTGACATGACAATAATATGTATAGGTAATTAGTTTATATTCAATATAGAGCTTCAATACCAAATTTCTATTTCCTTACCGATGAAGCATCTTAACCTAGTTTGCGGTTTTATACAACTTATAACAGTAATCTATCAGTTTGTTGATTTAATAGCATTTTCATTCAATATCGAGGCAAACAAAAAATCTTACACAGGCATATAGTTGATATCTAGGAGTCTTTTGCCTCGCCTACCGGATGATAAAATTTTTGCTTTAACAAAATGATTGGGCGAAAAGGCATTAAATCAACGGGCTCATCTATCTCGCCATGGAGAAATTAATATGAACACCAGAAAAGTTATAGCTGTCATCCTATCTTTAATTGTTTTGTTCTCAATTCGTCTCTCTAGCAACAGCCTTGCAACAAGCTATTACGTATCAAGTTCAGAAGGGACCGACTCAGCTGGAGGGGAAATACTCCATCCATTTCAAACCATTAGTAAGGTCAACTCCCTTGCATTGCTACCAGGTGATGAAGTGCTCTTTAAATGCGGCGATACATGGAACGGTGAAATGCTCATTATTCGTGAGTCAGGTAGTAGTGATCAAGCCATTCTTTTTGGTTCCTACCCCACAAAGGATTGTGTAAATCGCCCTGTCTTTTCTGGATCATTGCCAATTGATGACTGGAGTATCTATTCCGGTAATATATATGAAGCTCACCTTGCATCAGGAAATAACGAGGGCTTGTTTAACTACGGCATCAATCAACTGTTTCGTAATGGAATACGGCTAGCCATGGGTCGATGGCCAAATATTGAAAGTGGCAACCCCGGCTATAGTTTTGTAGATGCACAACCTGAATCCAACAAGCTGACTGATACTGAGCTGCCGCTACTGGATTGGACCGGGGGCGTCATGCACATTATGGGGATGCGCTGGTATTTTCTCAACAGAATCATCACCGCAACTGAGGGAAAGAGTCTTAGCCTGAATCAAGATGTAACTTGCTGGAATGGCTGCGATGATAACGGTGGATGGGGATATTTTATTAACAACAATCTCAACACCTTGGATAAAGATGGGGAATGGCACTATGACGAGGTTACCAAAAAAGTGTACCTATACAGCACAAGCGGAGTTCCCCTGGATATAGAAGGATCGGTACTGCTTAAAAATGATGCTCGGTATTGGGGTATTATCACCTTAGGAGAGGACTATAACGACCCTATAGCCCATGTGAGCATCGATAACTTCGAGATAATCAATGGCTTTCGAAACGCCATTAGCACCCCCACAAATTATGCAGGAACAGAACTGCACGACGTTGTTATTCGAAACTGCCTCATCAGGAATATGGATGAGACCGGCATTAAACTTAGCTCCTGGGTTTATAGCGCGACAGACGGACGACCAGACGGCTGGCGTGGCGGATATGACCTTGTCGTTGCAAACAATGATATAAGAAACGTTAACCATTACGGCATTGATCTCTTTTCCAGAGACTCTGAATTTAGCGACAATCGTCTCGAACAGGTTGGCATCATTGACAACGCCAACAAATCCGGAATAGGCTGTGGTTACACAGGTGAAGGAGGACAGTGCACCGAAGCAGGTGACGGTATCCGTATAAAAATTGACAAACCAGCCGACTCGGGAAACTATAACCAAATTCAGGGCAATCACCTTTTTCAGATCGGCTATAACGGTATAGATGTTTTCGGTCATAACAACAACCTACTACAAAATGTAATAAGGGAGGCATGTTCAACAAAGGCCGACTGTGGTGCCATACGCACCTTCGGCCGCGATAGCTTGGCCAGTAGTAGCGCATATGATATCACTCTGGATCAGAACATCATAGTGGAACCACTAGGCAACGTAGATGCAGCCAACAATAGATACAACCAGGAAAACTTTGCCTTCGGCCTGTATGTGGATAATTACTCTAGAAATGTTGTTGCTAGCAACAACACCCTTATCAGAGTCCCTTCCACGGGCCTCCTCTATCAAAGATCCAGCGGAGTAATCACAGGCAACACCCTCTACGACTGTTCCAGAAATTACGGTAGATCCCATGTCAGTCTGTCGAGTGATGTTACATCCATAACTTCCTTTTCCCAAAACACCCTATACGGGATTGGCGCTGGTGCAAAGAATCTCAGCATAGAAAATAATGCTACACTTATGGCTTCAGATTTTAATCATTTTTTCCATCCATTTCTTCAACAGCTGATCAGCGTCGAAGGAGCAAAGACATTTGCACAGTGGCAGACCTACAGCGGGATGGATAGCAATTCGACAACAAACTGGTTCACACTAAGCCCGGGGGAGCTACCAATATCGGAAATTTTTGTTAACGACAGTGAATCCCCAAAGACCTATCAATTAAAGGGGAGCTATGTTGACCTTGATCAAAATTTAGTCCAGGCTCCACTGATTTTGGCACCGTATACTTCGAAAATCCTACTGTATCAGGGTCCAGATCTGACACATTGCATCGCTGCTTTGCGGCTCCTCACCGGTATATCTGGGATCCACCCCTCCTTGACCATGATCCACCATGATCTGGATTCAGATGGAAAGTACGGGCTTGCCGATGTCGTAGGAATGTTGCAGCAATTATCAGAACACTAAATCGAATTAATGCCATTCCCGCGCAGGCGGCAGATAAGTCCAGACTTCGATCCAGTTTCTCAGCAAACAAATTCTAGATTCCCACCTGCGCGGGAATGACGGTGGTTTAATGACATTTTAGAGTTGACACAACACCAGGAGGCTGTCCGAGAATAGGAATTTCGATATAACAACGAGGGTTACAGCTTTTCTTCGGCATCAATAAGAGCTTTCAAGCCCTCATTAAGACCAGTAATTATATCCACCTCTGAAATACCCAGGCGCCGGCTGTTACTAATGTCAAAAACATTGTTTTCAACTCTGGTCTTCTCCCCTTGGGTTCCCCTGATCTGGAGATCATGACCCTTTGTGATGGAGGAGAGCAGCTCTTTTCTTTGACCTAATTTTTCCAGCTGGATATGAACCCCGGCCCTCATTGATGTTCCAATGTTGGTGGGACAAGATGATAAATAGCCGAACCTTTCATCCCTTACAAAGGGTAGTTTTTTCTCAAGCTCTAAGATAGCCTTTGTCAAATGGTTAAACAGTCCAGCAAGATCAGCAGATGTTTCCTGACTGATAATTCTAAGATGATCCTCTTCGTTAAGCCAAACCCTCAGCCTTCTATCATCCGAGTAAAAGATTCCACGACCTTTGGGAAAATCGGCGTTTATCCCGGCTGCATCCTGAAACCTGTCACCTTTTTCAAAAGTGAGTTGTTGCTGCTTTAACAACTTGAACTGGGAGCTTTCACAATGTTCAAAGGGGCAATAACTCCCTTTAAGATCTCCGCCAAGCGCAGACAACACTGAAACAACTTGTTTTTCCAGACGATACCTCTCTGCAAGAGCAATATGGTTGGAAAAACTGAAACCGCTTATGTTCCTGGCAACCCTCACCCTGGAAGAACGAATATATTTTCCCTCCGGGTCCGGGGGCTGGAAGTCAACGAGATGGATATCCGTACTGTGTTTTTTTCCTAGGTTAACGCCATGATAATGGAGGATAATCGGGATAAATATTGAAGAAAAACATTGATAGGACTGGGCGTCTCCAGCGTAAATACCTATAGCACTGTCAGGGTTAATAATCCCGGACTGGAGAGCTTTTTCAAGGGTGAACCCTGTCGCAGTAACCTTATCTTTCAGCTGGTTAAATAGTTCTGCGCTGAGGTACTGTTTAACCAGACTTGTCGAAGCATCGGAGAACAAATCAAACGACACTGGAACCATCCACCAGGCCTGGATTAGTGGAGTAAATCATTGATAAGCTTCTTATATTTTTTTTCAATGACATGCCTTTTTACCTTCAGCGTGTTTGTTAGTTCTTCCCCAAGCTTGAACTCCTTATCTAGAAACATGATGCCATGGAGTTTTTCATGGGGTTTAAAGCCCTGCTTAGGTTTCAATATCCGATTCAAATCATTTTTTATTATATTCAAAACTTTAACATCTGTGAGGATTTCATTCTTTTCTTTTTTAAAATCACTCATTTTACTTGCCAGATATTCCTTCAGCTCTTCAATATTGGGTACCAGCAACGCACCAAGTCCCTTCTTGTCCTGGCCAACCAGAACAGCATCTTGAATAAAAGGAAACATGGAAATTGCGTTTTCAATTTTGGTCGGGTCAATATTTTCACCACTTGAAAGTACGATGATCTCTTTTGCCCGGCCGGTAATTACTAATTCGCCGCTAAGTGTCATTTTACCAAGATCACCGGTTTTGAAAAAACCATCCCTGGTAAAAGATTTTTCGTTCTCCACGTCATCATTATAATAACCTTCCGTTACCTGGGCACCACGAACCTCAATGGCCCCCTCCTCTCCCGCTGGAAGCGCCCCTCCCTCCCTGCCCACAACACGAAGATCCGTCCAGGGAACTGCAGGCCCTACTGTTCCATAGGTCCTGCACGCAAGACCTCGTCCTGCAATAGCAGGGGAGCATTCTGTCATCCCGTAGGCGTTAACAATGCGAATACCTACCGCGTCAATCCACTCTTCAAGGTATGAGGCTAGAGTCCCACCTCCACTGATTGCAAGGCGCAACCTGCCACCAAAGCGCGCTCTAACCATCGACAGTTTTTTATTGGCAATTTTATACAAAGGGTATAACAGAGCCATTTTCAAGTAAGCAATACTCTTATCTAGAGAACAGCTTAACCTTCTCTGCCTGTCAAAAATCGGCATACGCCCCAGCGCTTTTCGCTTATTGCGGCGATACGCTGCAGAAATCCACACCAGTACATTAAAAATTCTATTGGCAGCTACACCTTTCTTTTTAACAGCGCCCTGAACTCTGCTGTACAGCGATTCCCATACCCTTGGCACTGTTGCAACTAAGGTTGGCTTATATTTCTCCAGATCCTGGGAAAAAGTTTTTACAGATGAATAGACAAGGGTCGTCCCTCTCGCAAGAGCAACATATTCAGCTGTACGTTCGAAAATATGCCAGCTTGGCAGAATGGAAAGCCAATTATCATTTTCAGAAAGCCGGATGATATCGGGAACGACTTTGACGTTGTGCATTATATTGCCGTGACTGAGCTGCACCCCTTTCGGCAAACCTGTTGTTCCTGAGGTGTAAATAATTGTTAGAAGATTATCAGGAGTGATCTTCTCCCCTTCTTCAAGGAATTTTACCACGTCCTTCTTACTGTATTTTCGCTCTCCCAGTATATCGTTATAAGAATAGACATTACTGAAAAGTGAATGTTTAGGACTACCTGACATGACGAAAACCGCATTCAATTGCTTACATCCCCTGATATAATCAGCGTGCTGTTCAAGCAATTTGTCTGTCTCAATTACCAGGTAACTGCTCTCTGAATGTTCAACGATGAACTCAAGTTCCTGGGTTGGGGTGTCAGAGCCTCTGGGGACATTTACTGCACCAAAGGACATTAATGCGAGATCCGTAACAATCCAGGCGTAACGATTATCAGAGAGCACCATCACCTTATCCCCGCGACACACTCCCCGGCGCCTGAATGATTTCGCTAGAATCAGGATATCTTCAAACAGTTTGGAGTAGGTAACCCGGTGCTCGATATCACCAACATTGTATACATAGGCATCATTGTCACTATACTCCCTGACACTGTGCATAAGGAAAGTGAAGAGGTTTTCCCTGGAGGGATAGACCGGCAATTTGGATGGATTAAAGGTGACGTTATCACTCATGGTTTTTCTCCCCAATGAATTCCAATGGTCCCAAACATAAATTTTTTATAGCCAACTTTTGTAAACCCGGCAGCAGTAAACAATTCAGCCAGTTCCCCCGCTGAATAAAAATCCATGGTCGATCCAGTGAGATAGGAATAAGCGGCCTCGTCATTTGCAATCATCTTTCCCATAATGGGAATGCCATACTTCAAATACAAGAGGACAAATGGATAGAGCAGATTCCTGGCTGGCGGTGTTGTGTCCAGACAAACAACCCTTCCTCCAGGGCTCAGAACACGGCAAACTTCTGTCAATACCTTACCGGCATCATCGACATTTCTTAAGAGATAACCGAAGGTAACAGAGTCAAAACAGTTGTCATCAAAGGGTAGTTTGTTGGCATCACACGCCTGCCAGTGTATACCTGATGAAGCAAAGCGTTTTTCAGCTTCTTTTAACATATTAAGCGAGAAATCGGCCCCGGTCACCCGAGCATATGGGTAGGTCCTGGACATAAGCGCGGCAATATCTCCTGTACCTGTTGCCAGATCAAGCGTTGCTCCCCGTCCCGGGTCACCGGCCTTCTGCACAACAAATTTTCGCCACCTCTGGTCCTGCCCCAGTGTCATAACCCGATTCATCAGGTCATAACGACCGGCTATGGCATCAAACATCTTCTGAACACCCGGTCCTTTACTCAAATGTACACCCTCGAATACTCACAAACTTCATATATAACAATTTAAACCTAACCCGAATAGATCGGAACTTTCTAAAATGCTTGGATAAGTACCTTCACGAAATTATTTTCTGCCACAAAAACGCAGAAAATAATTTCTAAGGTACTAACACCCCACAAGGGGCCGGTTCATCAATAATAATCTTAACAGGGTGCAGACCCCGGAGTTCTCGGGAATGGAATAACTTCACGGATATTAGCCATTCCGGTAACAAATTGGACAAGACGCTCAAAACCGAGGCCAAACCCTGAATGAGGCACAGTCCCATACCTGCGAAGATCTAGATACCAGTTGTACTCTTTCAGATCAATTCCCGCTTCAACCATACGCCCCTCAAGTACCTCTAACCGTTCCTCACGCTGGCTTCCGCCGATTATTTCCCCAATTCCAGGAACCAGTATATCCATGGCAGCGACCGTCTTCTTATCATCATTTACACGCATATAAAATGGCTTAATTGATGCCGGATAATCGGTTACAGCGAGGGGGCATTTAAACACCTCTTCCGTAAGATAACGTTCATGTTCAGACTGCATATCAACGCCCCACTCCACCGGATACTCAAATTTTTTCTTCGACTTACTGAGTCTTTCTATCGCCTCACTATAGGTAATATGAGCGAAATCCTTGTCAACCACAGCCCGCAGTTTCTTCAGCAATCCTTTTTCAATAAATTTATCAAAAAGCTGCATATCTTCCTGGCAATGTTCCATGGCATCTTCGAGAAGATATTTCAACATCTGTTCGGCAAGCTGCATATTTGACTGCAGATCACAAAATGCCATTTCCGGTTCAATCATCCAGAATTCCGCCAGATGTCTGGAGGTGTGAGAGTTTTCGGCACGAAAGGTTGGGCCAAAGGTGTACACATCCCCAAGGGCTAAGGCGTACACCTCCGCCTGGAGTTGGCCACTTACAGTGAGCCCTGCAGAATGACCAAAAAAGTGGTCATCACTACCTTTTTCCTGTCCGGTGCTCACCTGGAACATCTCACCCGCGCCTTCACAGTCTGAGGTGGTGATAATCGGGGTGTGAACCTGCACAAAGTCACGAATTTGGAAAAATTGATGAACCGCATAAGAAAGTCGTGAACGGACCCTCCCCACTGCCCCAAGAGCATTGGTTCTAGGTCTAAGATGACTCATTTCCCGTAAAAATTCAAAAGAATGTCGCTTCTTCTGCAACGGATAAGTTTCTGCGTCAGCTGTGCCAACAACCTCGATATCATCTGCATGCAGCTCCACCGCCTGCCCCTTGGCCGGAGATTCCTTTAATTCGCCGCTAACCACCACACTCGATCCTGTACCAAGAGAGGTAATAGCAGAGTGATAATTCGCTAACGACTCACCGGCAATAACCTGCAAATTCGCAAGAGAAGAGCCATCACTTATTTCGACAAAGGAAAAGCTGCCGGTGTCTCTTTTGGTACGAACCCAACCAGTGACGGTTATAGTTTCTCCAACGGGTTGCAGCCGCAGAATATTCTTTATCCTCGTTTTCATATGTACATCCTGTTTATTTATTTTTTCCCGAAAAATATACGGCCATTTCCCCTGTGCCCGGTAACGAATGCTCCTCTAACCCGACCAGCTCTTCCATATGGCGAGCCGCAACCTGACACTTGATCGTCAACAAGAAATAAATCTCACGATCCACCTCTGAGAGACTCTCAAAATTGCCCTGCCCTTTTGAAATTATAAGATCAGCCGTTTTAAATTCATGGAGAAATTCATCGGAACATCTATCAATTACTGTTCCGGGACATCTGGTACCATTGGTGATTATCGTGCCAAATCGATCCAACCCAGCAAAAAGTGCATCTTCGACAAGGGCATCATTAATAATAGGACCATCTTTAACTGCAATGGTGATGGTACAGCCATGTCTGTGCAGGTAACTGAGCAACAACGAGTCATACACTATTTCTCCACTATTATCGGTGAGATAGAGAATCGTCGACTTAGGTTTAAGCTCTGAAATAGCTTTTATCAGAGAGGAGCAGTGATCAACTGCAAGAGGCGCCTCACGGCTTTTTTCTAGAGATCTATGTATATCAAAAGTTTCAAATGCGCCGTAATCAATAATGTTACCGGCAATGACAAAACGAATAACAGCACTTAACTCATCATCAACCCCTTTGAGCTCGTTCTGCAGCTCGGGCAAAAGAGCTTTTGCCTGTTCGTTGCTTTCTTTCTTCTTGGCATTATAGGGATCATCGACTCCGGTAAGTTCGGCAATTTTACGATAAATTGCATCAACATTTGCAGGAGGATCATTGTCATTATCAATGCCCGGCAGCATCCCCGCAATTTCCTTTACTATTTGCAGCTGCTTTTCTGCTGAACAACCACAAAGCCTTGCAACCTGGAGGGACTGCCGCAGAAAACATGGCAGACAATCAACGTTTGTTTTCATAATAGATAATCTTTTCTTACATTTGAGAGTGCTGCAAAGAGTGAGTTCTTTACGTTCGGTTCTTCTTTGTAGACTCTCTGCAAAAAAGATCGAACTTTTTCTCTTCTGGTGTCAACTGAGAGAGGGCAAAGATTTTCCCCGGGGCTAAGGCCAAACCGGGCAGCTAAATCCACTATATCCTTCTTATCAACATATGCCATGGGTCGTACAATTGAAAGGGTGCCAGCAAATAATTGTTGTTTGGGCACCATGGTGGAAATATTGCCACTGTACATTGCGTTGAGCATGAAAGTCTCAACAAGGTCATCTTTATGGTGCCCAAGCGCTATCTTATTAAATCCGTGTTCCCGTGCGTAATCAAAGAGCTGACTTCGTCTGTTTCTGGCACAGAGATAGCAAGTTCGCTGCTCTTTCTCAATTTTCCATTCCTGTTCGACCCGAAGCTCAATGGAGAAATGGCTCAATTGCTCACCAATGGTAACCTCAGGACCACTCAACCCAGCTTTTTCTCTCCAAAACCCATGATCGATATGTACAGGTTGTAAGTCAAATTGCACCGGCGCTTTTTTTTGCCAAAGATATAAAATACAGGCAAGGACTAAACTATCGACCCCACCAGAAATCGCAACAAGTACACGATCCCCGGTCGCGAACATGGCATAATCGTGCATCGCTTTGCCGATTTTACGTCTAAGCTTCGCTGGCAGTGTATATTTTTCTTTCATCAACACAACAGAGATTAAGCTATCATAAGCATTACAGAAAAAACCCGCAAACCTGAATAGACAGATCCGCGGGTTCAATTTTTACAAAACAGTAAAACAATTATCTTTTATTTCAAATACGGACACTCAGCAAGCCGTTCCTTAATTCCCTGCTCCATGAGCTGTTCAACGCTAATCCATTTAAAGCCTCTTTTCTGCGCCTTATCGTAGGAAAATATATTAGCCAAAAAGGACTCCTGGGTTTCTCTAAAATCTGCAGACCAGAGTACAGTGCCCGATGAAGCCAGCCTGAGTGACATTCTAAAATTAACTGAAGCTGGCGAGTCAACGGCTAGTTCAGTTCCTTCGCGTTGTTTGAATCTACGTACTGTTGTGAGTAGTACTCCATCGCAGTTTACCTTCTCACCCAGTACAGCGATAGTACCGGAAATCCCACCGGAGACCTCAGGAATAATGGTTGAAACCTGTGCGGAGTTCAGAACACGAACCTTCGGATTACCAGCGAGTTCTACTGCCATTACACTGGTTGCATAAGCAGCACCCTTTTCAAGAGCTCTTGCCTCCTGATAAACAATCGTTTCATCTTTATCAACCGAGGTTGTTGCAGGCAAAACAGCTATACAGGAAAGTGGCTGCAAAGGCCCATGTACCTGTTTACCGCCCCCTCCTGGCATAGAAGAGCATGAGCAAAGTATGAAAACAACACATAGAGGAACAAACGTTTTCTGCAATAATTTTTTCACAAATTCACCTTTGTGGTAAGCTGACGAAGAGTTAATACAACCTTACTATGGACACATATGAATTTCAATCCACCTACAGACACCCTTTTGAAGACAAAGTACCCTGTATGGCAAGTTGTGATGTAGCACTATTCATTGCCCGCCCAAATCCTTTAAAGACTGCCTCTATTATATGATGTCCATTCTCACCGTGCAAGAGGTCAATATGCAGAGTAAGCCCAGCATGTTGACAGAGAGCTCGGAAAAACTCTTTAGACAGCATTGTATCAAAGGTCCCCAATTTCTGTTCAACCACTGGCGCATCATAATACAAAAAGGGCCGATTCGAAATATCTACCACGACCCTTACGAGTGTCTCATCCATAGGTAGATAACAGCTTCCGTACCTGGCAATTCCACCTTTATCACCAAGCGCATCAGCAATTGCCTGCCCCATACAAATTCCTATGTCTTCGACTGTATGATGATCATCAATTTCAATATCACCTTGTGCGTCGATTGTCAGATCAAAAAAACCATGTACTGCAAAAAGGGTCAGCATATGATCAAGAAAGGGCACCCCGGTTTTCAGATCATGCTGTCCACTGCCATCTACATTATAAGTCAGCTTGATATCAGTTTCAGCGGTTTTTCGGACTATAGTGGTTCTTCTCTCTTTTTGTTCTTGATTCATAGTATCTGTTAAATGGTCTTGTATTTTTTCAGTATATAATAGAAGTAATAATAGTAGAAAATCCATACCATTAATTCCTCTATTGCACAATATTATACTTTACCGCCATATACATTCCTGTAATTTTCGTGACAGTTTAAGAAAAAAAAATTATATTAGAAATCTTATCTCAATTGATTTTTTAATTGACACCCAGCAGCAGACTTTGTATATACAGCGCAGTTTTGACACAAAAAAACAAGATGAGCGGGAATAACTCAGTGGTAGAGTGTAACCTTGCCAAGGTTGAAGTCGCGAGTTCGAATCTCGTTTCCCGCTCCACTATACATTTAAAAGGTTCGACACTGTTCGGACCTTTTTTTATTAATTGTTTGACCAGTTGAGGGATATAATGAAAACCTATCTTACCCCAGTCAACGAGATTGAGAAGAATTGGTATGTTGTTGACGCAGAAAATAAGATTCTGGGGCGCCTGGCTTCAGAAATCGCGAGTAGACTGCGCGGCAAACACAAGCCTACTTTTTCCACATTTATTGATAACGGTGATTTCATAGTTGTTACCAATGCAGAGAAAATTGCATTGACCGGTAATAAACTGAACGATAAAAAGTACTACCGGCACACCGGTTACATCGGTGGAATTAAAGAGGCATCTGCTAAAGAACTTCTAGAAAAGCATCCAACCGATTTAATTGTAAAAGCGGTAAAAGGTATGTTGCCGAAGAATAAGCTTGGCCGCGCCCAGCTTAAGAAGTTGAAAGTGTACGCCGGTACAGATCATCCTCATGCGGCACAACAGCCAGCTCAACTAGATATTTAATCCTGGAGAATACAAAAATGGCTCAAGATCGCTTTTACGCCACTGGAAAAAGAAAGAATGCTATCGCCCGGGTTTGGCTTACTCCTGGAACCGGTAAGGTAATCGTCAACAAAATGGAAGCTGATGCTTATTTTGGCCAGATTTTCAAGAGCCAGAAGATAGTCAAACCATTTAAAGTTACTGAAACCTTAGAGCAATATGACGTTATGGCCACCCTCAAAGGTGGAGGAAAATCTGCTCAGGTAGACGCACTGTCCCATGGTATCTCCAGAGCATTACTAGAAACAGACCCAGAGAACAGACTGCCTCTTAAGCAATCCGGCCTTCTTACCCGTGATCCACGTATGAAGGAAAGAAAGAAATACGGTCAAAAAGGCGCCCGCGCCAAGTTCCAGTTCTCCAAGCGTTAGAATCAAAAGCGCTTTACAGCGGAGCACCAGAGAACTGCGATCAGCTGCGGTTCCAATATTGTTGAATTTAAGGGGAATGACAGTGGTACTGTCATTCCCCTTTTTTCTTATCCTTATGGAGCAATATACAAAAAATAAAAAAGTGACACGCTTTATAAATTCCCCACAGGAGATAAAACACCATGCTTAATGTAGGTATAATTGGAGCATCAGGCTACACCGGTGCTGAACTGGCAAGATTACTGTGTAATCATCCTGAAGTGAATATTTCTGTTGCGACATCACGCCAATATGCAGGAAAACAGCTGTCAGAAATTTTCCCTAGCCTCAGGGATAAAATAGACATCGTTTGTGAAAATATTTCTCCGGAGAAACTCGCAGACAAGGCGGATTTCTTCTTTGCAGCTGTCCCCCATAAAACTGCAATGGATCTTGTTCCTCACCTTCTTAATAAAGGTAAAAAAGTTGTCGACCTTTCCGCTGATTTTAGAATCAGAGATGTTGCTGTTTATGAGCAGTGGTACCAGCCCCATTCATCAGCGAAACTCCTCTCCGATGCCGTGTACGGGCTGCCTGAACTCTACCGGGAACAGATTAAAAATTGCAGCCTTGTGGCGAATCCTGGCTGTTACCCTACATCAATTATCCTTGGCCTCGCTCCTCTGCTCAAAGCAGGAGCTCTGATCACAGATACTATTATAGCTGACAGTAAGTCCGGAACCTCCGGTGCTGGCCGTGTTGCCCAGACAGGAGCACTGTTTTGTGAAGTGCATGACGGTTTCAAGCCTTACAAAGTAGGCCGTGCCCATCGACACACTCCGGAGATTGAGCAAGAGCTGTCTCTTCTCGCAGGCGATGAAATAGCAGTGTCCTTTACCCCACATCTCTTACCAATATCGAGGGGAATCTTAAGCACCATCTACGCCTCCTTATCCCCTGGATTTGACACAAGCGCGATTTACTCCTTATACCAGGAGCAATATGGGCCAGAGACATTTGTACGTATTCTCCCTGAAGATGTCTTCCCGGCTACCCAAAATGTACGTGGCTCGAACCATTGTGACATCTCGGTAAAAGTGGATCACAAAACCAATAGAGTCATTGTAATGTCTACAATTGACAATGTTATGAAAGGAGCCTCCGGACAGGCGATTCAGAACATGAACCTTATGTGTGGTTTTGATGAAACCCGTGGCCTTACCAGCGCACCTCTTTTCCCTTGAGGCTGGAGAAATTTGGTAGAAAAATTATCATTTGGAACAGACCTTTTGCGTAAACGTCGAATCAAACTGCTCATTTCCTACGACGGCACAAACTATAGCGGCTGGCAACGACAAAAACATGATAGCACCATTCAAGGTGAAATCGAAAAATGTCTTGCCATTATGACCCGTGATGAAATTTTTCTCCATGGTGCTGGCAGAACAGATGGGGGCGTCCACGCTGAAGCTATGGTTGCCCACTTTGATTGCCATAGTACAATTTCTGATGCGGATTTTATGCGTGGCTTAAACTCCATGCTCCCCGGTGCAATCCGAATAAGTCATGCCATAACCTGCGACACCTCATTCCATTCACGTTTTTCTGCGACAGGAAAAAGATATCATTACGTTATCTTCCAGGGAAAAGTACAGCCACCCCATTCAAGACTGTATGCAGTTCATGTGACAAGCAAACTACTACTTGAACCAATCAATGAGTGCCTGATAGCTATTCAGGACACTCATGATTTTACATCTTTTGAGAATAGTGGCTCCAGGGATAAAAGCATTACAAATGGTCGAGGTGCAGTTCGTACTATTTACAAGGCAACTTTACATTCTACGATTCCGGGGCAACTTGTCTTAGAATTCATTGGCGATGGATTTTTAAAGAACATGGTACGAAATCTGGTTGGAACACTATTAGATGTGGGGAGAGGTAAAATTTCAGTAGAAGAATTCAAGACAATACTGGAAGCAAAAAACAGGTCAATGGGTGGAGCGACTGCCCCTGCCCATGGCCTGTTTTTAAAAGAAGTATTTTATGGAAAAATCGATTTATAGCACCTTTACCTAACCCGAATAGATCGGAACCTTCTAAAATGCTTGGATAAGTGCCTTGTGGGTAAAAGTAACTTCACGATTTCATAAAGAGTTCCTGAGTTTCTTGTTTTTTATGACAGAAGTTCAGGAGTAAGGCACTAAAGGCTACTTCCTCAGTGCTGAATGTCTTGCAAGCAAGGACTGCAGCTTCCATGGGCTGGATAAACAAATTCTGGAATCGTCACAGATTGTCATAACATCACAAAAAGATAGAAATTCCGCTAGAGCCTCCCCTATCTCAATATCTTCTCGCTGAATTATCCTCAACTGCCTCTTCATATCAAGTCCGTCGATCTTCAAACCTTTGAGCCAACCATTTTCGGCTTCACGACAGATACTAAGTGATGAAAGACATGTAATACCCGCGCCAGATTCAACTGCTCGCTTAACTGCCTCGGGATGACCCATTTCCATCACCACATTGACATCATCCATGTACTTACCGAATCTTTCCCGAACAACAGCTGCAGTTCCGGAACCACTTTCCCGCATAATCCATTTCTTACCTTTAAGGTCCCGGTTAATATCAAACGTTTCATTATGAGCTAACGGGTCTGTCGGTCCACATAGGACTATCAACTCGTCCTCGAACCAGGAACGCCACAGAATACCTTCCTTTCCAGATAGGGGTCCTTCAACAAATCCGATGTCAATTTCTCCATCGACCACTAGTTTTTCAGCATACCTTGTATTAAAGACTAAAAGATTAACATGCACATTGGGGTGGACCCTCTTAAACGCCCCAATGAGATAAGGCAAAATGTAGTTACCAAGGGTGGTACTTGCAACGATATCGATTGACCCACTCAGCGTATCATTACGTTCAGACATGATATTTTCGATATTGCTGACCTGACAGGTTATGTCTTTTGAGAGGGGCAACAGAAACCTTCCCCTTGCATTGAGTAACAAGCTTCGCCCATGCCTATCAAAAAGTGACCCACCAAGCTGATTTTCGAGCTCAGCGAGAGCCATACTCACTGCCGACTGGGTAACAAATAATTTCTTACTGGCCTTTGTAACCTGGGCTGTTTCAGCTACTGCAATGAATATTTCTAGTTGCCTGAGAGTAATGGACATTGGATTTCTCCGATTTGCTGTTCAGTTTCATTGATACATTTCATCTCTTTTCCTTACATTAGTATTTGACACTATATCATTTCTGAAAAGATTGACAAGAGTTTTTACATTAAGCATTTCGAGCAACTAGAGGTCCCCTGCAAGACCAACAAGTTACACTTACACTGCAGTTTCCTATTGACACTCATATAACAATTATTTATTATAGCCGTCAATTAGCCGAGGGAGTAATGTAAGCCAACTAAGTAGTAACTTGGTAGTATTGTATTATAAAGTCAATACAAGTATACAAGGATTTAGTATGGAACATCAATTCACTGCTTTTCTGTATCAAGAACATGTCTTATGGATCGCCGCTTTTACTTTAGGGGGATTATCATTTGCTCTCGGCCCAATCGCTATCGTTTATCTTCTTATGCCTCTTAAAACGAGGCAAATTTCCAATAAAGCAAAACAATTCATAGAATGTGGTATGGATCCCATTGGCGACAGCTGGATTCGCTATGGCGTTGTCTTCTATCTCTATGCCCTCATCTTTCTAGCCTTTGACGTTGATGTTCTCTTTTTATTCCCAGTAGCTGTTGCATACAATGATGCGATTTTCGCATCTTCAATACGTGATTTTGTCGAAATAGTTCTTTTTGTCGGAATATTATCACTCGCAGTTGTATATGCATGGATTAAGGGAGTATTTAAGTGGGAACGAAAAACGTACCTTCGTCGATAGTTCAATTCGCACTGGCAGACAAACTGATCAACATCGGCAGGGCAAATTCCCTGTGGCCTTTGACTTTTGGTATAGCGTGCTGCGCCATTGAAATGATGGCCACCGGTTGTGCACGCTTTGACATGTCCCGCTTTGGTGCGGAGGTGTTCAGGCCATCAGCCAGACAGAGTGATGTGATGATTGTTGCCGGAACAATTACCAAAAAAATGATGCCTGGCATCAAGACTCTCTATGACCAAATGCCAGAACCTAAATGGGTCATGGCTCTGGGAAACTGTGCCATCTCTGGGGGGCCATTTGCATTTGAAGGTCAGTACAGCATTGTTCTTGGTGCGGACGAATTTCTCCCCGTGGATGTCTACATCCCCGGTTGTCCCCCACGCCCTGAGGCCCTACTTCAGGGAATCATTGAACTCGAACACCTCGTTTCAGACTGGAAAAGATGGGATAATCCTGAAGCGGCCTGATTCTCTTCAGAGCATTTGCACCTTACCTTGCCTCATACATAACCTTTAAGATTTATCTTAAAGTGTACGGAGTGTTGAAACATGATTTGTGAAAAAACAAAACTTGCCTTGGAAAAACTCTTTCCTCCGCCTGAACCTGAAGAGGTTCAAGAAGAAATTGTAGATGCTACAACTGAGGAGACTGAGGAATCAGCTGAAAAAAAAGAAATCAAAAAAGAAGAACCGCGTGCTGATGGTGTTGTAGAGCGAGACTACACCGTCCACGGATACCATGTAGATGCACAGGTGAGTCCTGATCAGCTGCTTGATGCTGTTAAGATCGTTGACGAGGGCGAATTTTTTATTGAAAGTATAACAGGTGTCGATTGGATTAAGGAAAATCAACTTGAAGTTGTATATGATTTTTCCAGATACGACTTTGATATCTGCAGAGTAGTGATACGAACACGACTTGACAGAGACAACCCTGAAGTTCCTACCATCACAGAAATCTATGCCGGGGCAAACTGGCATGAGAGAGAAACTGCTGAATTTTTTGGTATAAAATTCATCGGTCACCCTCATCTTATCCCCCTCCTTCTCCCGGAAGATGCTGATTTCCACCCACTCTTAAAGGATTTCAAGGCATGAATTCTCCAATAGAACTCCAACCAGACGAGACCTTCATACTTAACGTAGGTCCTCAACATCCCGCGACCCATGGAGTACTTCGGGTCAAGATGGAAATGAACGGAGAGTATATAGTCGATGCAGAAACCGTCATCGGCTATATCCACCGGATGCATGAGAAAATGGGTGAACTAAAGACCTATCCTCAGTATCTCATGAATCTCAGTCGGATGGATTATTTGGGAGCACTCGGCTATTCCCATGGGCATGTTCTCGTTGTTGAAAAAGCATCCGGTATCGAGGTTCCCGAACGAGCAGAATACATAAGAGCAATCATGGTTGAACTAAACCGGATCGCCTCTCACCTCTTCTGGTTCGGTGCCTTTGTTATGGATCTAGGGGGCTTCAGCCCTCTCATGTATGCCCTGCAAGACCGTGAGCATATTCTTGATATGTTGGAAGCTGTGACCGGCTCAAGACTCACATATTGTTATTTTAGGTTTGGCGGACTCTACAACGATGTTGATGATCAATTTATTTCTTCTGCGCGTAAGTTTATCCCACGCATGAGAAAATCGATGAAAAAATATCACAAGCTCGTTACCGGCAACGTAATCTTCAGAAAAAGGCTTGAAGGCATAGCTCCTCTTTCAAAAGAAATGTGTCGTAAATACGGAGCATCGAGTGCAGTAGCAAGGGGATCAGGTATAAATTTTGATGTTCGCAAAAATGAACCATACTCGGTCTACCCTGAATTTGACTTCGATGTACCTGTCTTCCATGAGTGTGACTCCCTTGCGAGATACAACGTGCGCATGGAAGAAATCGAACAATCTCTTCGAATAATTGAACAGGGACTGGATAAATTACCTGACGGTCCGATTATGCCGAAGAAGAAACCTAAAATTATCAAGCCACCTGCCGGAGACTACTATCAGGCAGTTGAAACCGCCCGGGGAAGTTTTGGCGTCAGGCTTGTAAGCGACGGTGGTAAAATCCCGTATCGACTTAAACTTAGATCTCCAACGTATTCTAATATGCATCTTTTTGATGAAGCGTGCCGAGGCATGATGATTATGGATGCCCTTGCATTCATGGGAAGTCTTGATCTGGTTATCCCTGAGATAGACAGGTAAGAGGAAAATCTTATGAGCTTAACATTATTTAATGTCATTGTCGCAGTTGTGATTGCCATTGCTTTTGCAGCTCTGAATGCGGCCTATCTTGTCTGGGCAGAGCGACGGGGCGCGGCACGTATTCAACGCAGACCTGGACCAAACATTAACGGGCCCTTTGGTTTACTGCAACCACCTCTGGATGGTATCAAGCTAATGGCAAAGCAGCTTACTACACCGGGTGGTGCCGATAAGGTTCTTTTTATCGCAGCTCCGGTTCTTGCCATGTTTCCAGCCATTATGAGCTTTGTTACAATACCTTTTAGTGAATCAATTGTGGCAAAGAACATGAACGTCGGGATACTGATGATCTTCGCCTTTGCTTCTATGGGCTCAATGTCACTGCTCTTTGCTGGCTGGAGTTCCAGAAACAAATACGCCATGATGTCATCTGTCCGGGCTGTTTCCCAGGCCGTTGCCTATGAAGTTCCGATGCTTATTACCACCATCACGGTTGTAATGATAGCTGGTTCCATGGACCTCATGGAGATCGTCAGACAACAGAGTGGTTCCTTTTTGAGCTGGAATATTTTCCCACTTTTTGGTCGTTCTCACAACATACTGATGCCTCTTTCCTTTCTCATATTTTTCATCTGTACGCTGGCTGAAACCAACCGAGCGCCATTTGACCTTGGAGAAGCTGAATCTGAACTCGTGGCAGGGTTTCACACAGAGTATGGATCGATGGGATTTGGACTTTTCTTCATGGGGGAATACGCAAACATAGTTATTGGTTCCTGCATGACTACCATCCTGTTTTTGGGTGGATGGAATGCACCTTTAGGATTTTTAAGTTTTATTCCCGGAGTCTTCTGGTTCCTGCTTAAGCTCTACATACTCATCGCAACGTTTATATGGATACGCTGGACCTTTCCCCGTACAACTATTTACGGACTACTTAATCTCAGCTGGAAAATTCTTATCCCGCTGTCCCTCTTCAACCTGCTTTTTACCGCAGGATTAATAAAGGTATTTTAAGATGGTCACCTATTTTAATGAAATATATCGTGGCCTGTTGAGCCTTTTTGAAGGTATGGGCGTCACCTTTAAAGAGTTCATCAAACCTACCGTCACAGTCTCCTATCCGTACGAGAC
Source organism: Desulfobulbaceae bacterium (assembly GCA_024227155.1). Taxonomy (GTDB): domain Bacteria; phylum Desulfobacterota; class Desulfobulbia; order Desulfobulbales; family Desulfocapsaceae; genus Desulforhopalus_A. The sequence continues at coordinate 10,719 of JAAELB010000330.1, read as the reverse complement.
ACTACCCATGTGTGACAAGTTCAGAGGCCATATCGAACTTATCGAAAACGAAGACGGCAAACCTAACTGTATTGTCTGCATGATGTGCCAACGGGCATGCCCTTCTGACTGCATCAAGATAACAGGCAAAAAACCTGAAGGTGAAAAGAAGAAGGTTCTAACCAAGTACACCCTTGATTTCACCAGATGTTCACTCTGTGGCTCCTGTGTTGAATCATGTAATTTCAACGCCCTTGAATTCTCAAAAGAATACAATCTGGCAAGCACCAGGAAAGAGGATTTTTATTATGATCTTCTACAACGGCTGGAGGACAGAAACAAATGAACCCAACAATGGTCACCTCTCCTTCTCTTTTCAGTGTGGATGGACTGGTCGGACTAGTTTTTCTGGTCATGATCGCCATCACAATAATTGGTGGACTGATTGCGTGTAATGCCGAACGTCTTGTTCGTGCTGTAGCAGGCCTCATAGTCTGTTTTGTCGGAGTGGCAGGCATTTATTTTTACCTCAATTCCCCCTTTGTCTCGATGATGCAAATTCTCATCTATGTTGGTGCGGTTGCCGTCACTATCGCCTTTGCAATCATGCTTGCAGCCCCAGAAGAAAGTAAAAAAATGGGGCCATCCGGCATATTGATTGGCCCATTAGGTTTTGTTAGCGCAGCTCTACTTGCCGGAGGTTTCTCTGTTCTCGCATTAAGAACAGAATGGATACCGATGGCCAAAATAAGTGACGGCTCTATCAAGGCTATTGGGATCGATCTTCTAACCAGATATTCGATGGTATTTGAACTTATCTCTATAGTCTTACTTATCGCAATTCTTGGGGCGCTAGTGATAGCCCGTGCAGGGAGGCAGAGCTGATGGCAATACTTGGACTCTATAACGACCTGAACACTTATCTGGTTATCGGGGCAATACTTTTTGGTATGGGAATTTATGGGGTCGTGGCCCAACGAACCTTCATAGGTATGCTCATTGCCGCGGAAATGATTCTTGCTGGGGCATCTGTTAATTTTATGGCTTTTAATAGATTTATCACCCCAGACCCTGTCGTCGGACAGGTATTCACTCTTTTCATTATGGCAGTCGCCGCCGCTGAAGCAGCAATCGGTCTCAGCATCGTTATTGCAGTGTATAAAAACTACAATTCGATAGACGCAGAAGACGCAGTTCAACTCAAAGGATAGTTAAGGAGCCACCTGGAATGGATTATAAACTACTCATAGCCCTGCTCATTCCGCTTGCCGGTACGCTTGGGGTGATGCTCAAAGGTGACAACGAAAACCTAAGGGAAGGGATTTCCAGTATCTCTTCTATACTATTGTTACTGGTTGTCGGATCAATGATCCCCGCTGTCCTTCAGGGCAAAACACTTGTCATGCATCTGTTTACAATTCTCCCCGGGGTGAGTGTTACTCTGCGTGCGGATTCTATGTCTATGATTTTTGCCATTGTCGCTTCCTCGCTATGGACTATAGCTGTATTTTACTCCATGGGATATATGCGGAATTTAAAGGAACATGCGCAGACCAGATTTAATGCCTGTTTTGCCCTGTCCATCTTTGGTGCAATAGGGGTGGCCTTCTCAGACAACCTCTTTACCATGTATCTTTTTTACGAGATAGTCTCAATCTGTACCTATCCACTGGTTGCGCACCATCAAGACGACGAAGGTTATAATGGTGCCCGTAAATACATTGTATACCTTACCGCTACAGCAAAAGCCTTCCTCCTGCCAGCGATTATCCTCATCTACGTACTGACGGGAACTTTAGATTTTGCAGCAAACAGTTCAACGGGCATTTTCCCGGCCGGTGTCAATGAGACTCTGGTCATCATGCTCTATATTTTCTGCATTTTCGGATTTGCCAAAAATGGTGTCATGCCATTTCATCACTGGCTACCAGGCGCCATGGTTGCACCTACTCCGGTTTCTGCTCTATTACACGCTGTTGCAGTAGTTAAGGTTGGAGTTTTTTGTACTACTCGTACCATGCTCTACACCTTTGGTACTGATACTATGGGTGCCTTGAATCTTGGTATCCCCACTGCATATTTTGTTGGCTTCACGGTACTGGCCGCATCGATTATTGCCCTTTCCAAAGATAATCTCAAAGCACGACTAGCCTACTCTACAGTCAGTCAACTCTCCTATATTATTATGGGTGTAGCTTTGCTTACTGATCCCGGCATCCAAGGCGGGCTTATTCATATCGTCAACCATGGCTTTTCCAAAATTACTCTATTTTTCTGTGCCGGTGCTATTTACGTTGTAACACACAAAAAAAATATCTCAGAAATGGAAGGTCTTGGCAAATCAATGCCTTTTACTTTTGCGGCCTTCGGTATCGCCTCGCTTAGTATGATTGGAGCTCCGCCAGTTGCGGGCTTCATTACTAAATGGAACCTGCTCATCGGCTCGGTAGAAGCCCATCAGCTCGGTATTCTTCTCATACTTATTGCCAGTACCATGCTTAACGCAGCTTATTTCGCCCCCATCACCTACAAGGCATTTTTCGGCAAGAGGCCCTTATCTGAACCTTTTACAGGAATTAAAGAAGCTCCTTTGTCCATGCTCATTCCCATACTGATAGCATGTACAATCTCTGTTATTATTGGTATTTTTCCTAATTTCATGTTGCAATTTGTAAAGGCGGTGACAGGATGATTGTAAATTTCATCGATTTCCTGAAAGAGCGGCTGCAGACAGTGAAGGTGTGCTGCTACATTGGTATTGCTATCATGCTGGTCTGGTCAATTGTGGGGGTAGACACCCATCATGCCCATACCTGGATGGAAGCGCACATTCCCGGCTTCTGGTCTTTCTTCGGGCTTCTGGCCTGTGTAGTTCTGATCTATTTTGCCAGATGGTTTGGTAATAGTGGAATTATGACTCGGGAGGATTACTATGACAACTAGTTTTATCCATCCTGCGCTGATACTCATCTTTGGGGCCCTACTTCTCCCATTTATCAAAGATCCGTTCAGAAAGTTATATCTCACTTGCGTGCCGATCCTCACTTTCCTTGATGTGATCTATCTCAGCATGAACCCTGGTATTCATGGTGTTGTATCATTTATGGGAGACTGGACCCTCACCTTTGGTCGAGTGGATAGTTTATCTATGGTCTTTGGCTTCATAATGGCCCTGATGTGTATCATTGGTACCGTCTATGGTCTGCATGTGAAAGACAATTGGCAACACATCGCTGCCTGGTTCTATGTTTCAGGTAGTTTGGGTGCCATCTACTGCGGTGACTACCTCGTTCTCTTTCTTTTCTGGGAAATGATGGCTTTCGCCTCCACCTTCCTTATTTGGTTCAACTCAGACAAAGGCTCTCTTGCAGCAGGCTACAGGTATCTGCTTGTACACACCTTTGGTGGAGTCCTCCTGCTCCTCGGGTTTGTACTCCGGTATCAGGTGGTTGGGGATCTGTCATTTGTTCAACTTGATGAACAGAACACACAACTGTATACCTGGTTAATTTTAGCCGGTTTGATGCTGAACGCCGCAGTGCCTCCCTTACATTCCTGGCTACCGGATGCATACAGTAAGGCAACGGTTACAGGTGCAGTCTTCATGTGCGCCTTTACCACAAAGACTGCCATTTACACCCTGGCGCGCGCTTTTGCCGGCTTTGATATCCTTATAGTTCTCGGTGTAATTATGGCGATTTATGGCATAATTTATGCCATAATGGAAAATGACATCAGAAGACTCCTCGGCTGGGAGATTGTAAGTCAGGTTGGCTATATGGTAACCGGTGTTGGAATAGGAACTGCACTTGCTATTAACGGTACCTGTGCCCACGCCTTTGCTCATATCCTCTATAAAGGATTGCTATTTATGGCTGCCGGGGCCGTTATCCATGCCACCGGAAAATCAAAATTCACCGAGCTCGGTGGACTGTATAAAAAGATGCCTACAACCCTCTTTTTCATGGTAATTGGCGGCATCTCTGTCTCGGCATTTCCGTTATTCTCAGGTTTTGTCTCAAAGTCGATGATTGTGTCGTCAGCTTTTGAGGCCCACCTGCTACCGGTCGCTTTTCTCTTGACCCTTGTCTCTGTCGGAACCTTTTTGGTGGCTGGTCTTCGTCTTCCCTATCTTATCTTCTTTGGGGAATCAAGATGCAGTGAAGTAACCTATGCCAAAGCAGAAGATCCGCCATGGAATATGCACGCGGCTATGGCTGCCGCGGCATTTTTATGCTTTTTGATTGGCTCGTACCTGCCATTTCTCTACAATATGCTCCCCAACACTGATGTTTCCTACCATCCGTATGGAGGCTATCATCTCAGTGAAACATTCCAGCTCCTCGCATTTACCGCTATTGTCTTTGTTTTTCTTAAGGACAAACTTGGTGCCAAAGCGACAATCAGTTTTGACCTTGATTGGTTCTACCGCATGGGTGGCAGATGTTTTCTCTGGCTTGCAAAAGTGCCAATTCAATGGATAGACAACATGTGGGGCATGGCATACAGAGTCGTTGGTCTCTACACTCTCATGACAACAGCCAAATTCTGGTCTTGGTTTGACTGGCACGGTATAGATGGTGTTGTTGACGGCAGCGCTAAATGTGTTCGAGCTATTGGAAGAAGAGTAACACTTGTCTTACAGAAAGGACAGATACAGCAGACAATTTACATTTCTGTGACATTTGCCGCAGTCTTACTCATTTCGTACGTCTGGTAAAAACATCTTGAACTCAAGGATCACTGGTAATGGATCAACTACTGATTAACTCCGGCTTCCCCATTCTGAGTGTACTTATTTTTCTGCCACTCGTGGGGGCACTCGTTCTACTCTTTATAGAAAACGAAGAATTGTGTCGCAAGCTTGCCCTTGCTACAACCTCAATTGTTGGCTTGCTCTCCATCAGACTGATATTTGGCTTTGACAAAACCACAGCCCAATTTCAATTTGTCGAGCACAGAACCTGGATTGAGGCATTTAACATTAATTACACTTTAGGTGTAGATGGAATCTCTATTTTATTGATTCTCCTTACAACCATCATCATGCCGTTTTGTGTGCTTGCCTCTTGGTCGTATATCAAAACTAGAGTACGTGCATTTATGATCTGCTTACTGATTATGGAAACTTCCATGATCGGTGTTTTTGTAGCACTTGATTTCGTCCTCTTTTATATCTTATGGGAGGCCATGCTTATTCCCATGTACCTTCTCATCGGAATTTGGGGCGGGCCTAGAAAAATCTACGCATCAGTTAAATTTTTCCTCTACACCTTGGCTGGATCGATACTCTTGCTTGTTGGAATTATCTGGCTATACACGAGTAACGACTACAGTTTCTTTATCCCCGCCATGATGTGGCAAGATTATTCCGTTACAGCCCAGCTGTACCTGTTTGTCGCTTTCTTTCTTGCTTTTGCCATTAAAGTACCCATGTTCCCTTTCCATACATGGTTACCTGCTGCACACGTCGAAGCCCCAACAGCAGGTTCTGTAATTCTTGCAAGTATCCTGCTTAAGATGGGCACTTACGGATTCTTACGCTTTGCCCTTCCGATCACCCCGGAGGCAACCGTCATTCTTATGCCGTATGTTCTCTGGCTCTCCATTGCTGGTATCATTTACGGTGGTTTCACAGCCCTTGCCCAATCGGATATGAAGAAGCTTATTGCCTACTCATCTGTTGGCCATATGGGTTTTGTGACTCTTGGTATTTTTGTACTGAATATTAATGGTGTCGAAGGGGCTATTCTGCAGATGGTAAATCACGGTATAACAACAGGTGCCCTGTTTCTCTGTGTAGGCATGATTTACGAACGTACCCACAGTAGAGAATTACGATCCGCCACTGGGATTGGTAAATATATGCCAATTTATATTACCTTCCTTGCATTCTTCTCTCTCTCTGCATTTGGATTTCCAGGAACTAACAGTTTTGTAGGAGAATTTATGATTCTTGCTGGGGCATTTGAATTCAGCACCTCAAACAATGAATTCCCTTACCTTGCTTTAGCTGCAATTCCAGGCGCTGTTATTGCAGCAGCCTACATGCTGAGAATGTTACAGAAGATAGCCTGGGGCGGCACTGATAACCCGGATCAATCCTGGCTCAAAGAGCTCGACTTAAACACCAGAGAAATAGTTACTCTGGCTCCATTTCTGTTTTTTGTCTTCTGGATCGGCCTAGGCCCACAACCTTTTTTAGATCTGATACACACAAGTGTAGCAGAGCTTCTACAGCAGTTTGATTTACACCATGCAAAAGCAATCGCTGCAGCTGGATCAATATTACATTGAGATAGTCACTAACTAAGAACTCGTAAAAGGTAACACGATGCTATTTCTACCTGAATTAACACTGTTAGGAGCTGGGCTGATACTTTTCATCTTCAGTTTAGGTCAGCCGAGTAGCGGTAAAGTAAAAGCTGTTGCTACAGGGTTGGCTGCTCTGACGTTTTTAATTTCATTACTCTGTGTGGGGTCTGAAGGAACACTTTTTTATGGTGCCTTTCAAGTTGATTTTTTCTCTCAACTTTTCAAGGTACTCATCACCCTTGGTACATTATTGATCCTTCTCTTTAGTGCTACAGATGCTGGCGTAACAAAAGGAATTCAATCAGAATATTATCTCTTTTTGTTTATGTCCGTTTTAGGCTTGATGATGCTTGTATCAAGTGTGGAGCTATTAGCCATATTTGTATCTTTAGAGCTTTCCTCTTTTGCCGTATATATCATGGTGCCCATGCGGAAAAACTCCATCACAAAAGGGGCCCAAATTGAAGCAGGAATTAAATATCTGCTTTACGGCGTTGTAGCAACTGGGCTTATGCTCTTTGGTATGAGTTATATATACGGCCTTACAGGAACAACTGAACTTTCTAAAATAGCCCCAGCCATGGCAGAACTTTATACTCAACCTGCGGCGGTTATAGCAATTCTTCTGGTACTTGCAGGATTTTTCTACAAGCTTGCTCTTTTCCCACTGCATTTTTGGGTACCAGATATTTATGAGGGCGCATCAAACGAAACGACAGCTTTTATCGCTGCAATCCCTAAGCTTGCAGCTGTGGCTATGTTGATTCGGCTCGTGAATCTCGTGAGTGGCCCTGGACAAGTGATGGCTACAGTACTTGGGGTATGTGCCGTGCTATCTATGTTTTACGGTAATCTTTCTGCACTCGTACAAAAAGATATTAAGAGGCTCCTCGGCTTCTCAGGTATCGCCCATGCTGGTTTTATACTTCTTGGTCTACTGACATTTCAGATTAGTGGTTATGGAACGGCGATGTACTACATCATGGGCTATCTCTTCATGAACCTAGCATGTTTTCTCGTCATCTGTACTATTTCAGAAGAAGGTAAAAATGTTTGTGTCGAAGACTTTACCGGACTGCATAAAAGGTCACCTCTTCTTGCCATTACCCTCACTGTAGGTCTCTTCGCTCTTGCAGGTATTCCCCCTTTCGTTGGTTTCACTGGGAAATTTCTGTTACTACTCGGCGCCCTAAAGCAAGGGCATTTAATCTTTGTTACCCTTGCAGCTATAAATACTGCTATAGCGATCTACTATTATCTTTCAATTGTACGCGTAACATTCTGCACAGATGATGGAGATCGAGGCACAGTCACAGCTTCGCCCGTGACAAATGGTCTTGCAATTTTACTCATGCTTTGCATAATAGTGATGGGAGTTCTTCCAGGGCAGTTTATTGAAATGACGAGTACGGCTCTTAAATATATTAATTAATATTTTTTATTCTGTTCCTGATTGAAGGCCCTGCAGTGTAAAACTGCAGGGCCTCTTTTATTTCAGCTTTTGCTGAGTAAAACACTAACCCGAATAGCCGGAAACTTTTTTAGAATCGCTGGATAAGTGCCTTGCCAGTTACTCTAAGTTCTTAATTTCAATACAGTCTCCAGATAACTTGTTTTTATTGCAGTTTTTCTGGAGTAAAACACTAACCTGCTATTTGCTCAAACAATCCTCTAGACACTAACATCAATACTATGAAAGCTTGGCTATTTGCTGTCCTTTTCATTATTATAATTTCCTATTTTCTTGAATTGATAATTTCACTTCTCAATCTCAAGGCGCTCAACCCAGATCTACCCAATGAATTCAAGTCCATTTACAATAAAGATGATTACAGGAAATCCCAAAACTATACTAGAGCAACCACTTCTTTTTCCATAGTAGAGAGTAGTTGCACCACAGTCCTCACAATAGTCTTTCTGATATTTGGTGGATTTAATTATGTTGATATCTGGGCAAGATCATTTGGTTTTGGCACTATCATTACAGGGCTTATTTTTACTGCTGCATTGTCAATTTTGGCTTTTCTTGCCAGTCTTCCTTTTTCAGTATATTCAACCTTTGTCATTGAAGAAAAATTTGGCTTTAACCGCACAACAATTACTACCTATGTGCTAGATTTATTAAAAGGGACTTGTTTAGCGACTCTCATAGGAGGTCCGCTACTCGCTCTTATTTTTTGGTTCTTCATTTATGCAGGGCCTATGGCCTGGCTTTACTGTTGGATCGGCCTTGTAATTTTCTCAATTGTGATGCAATACCTGGCCCCCGTATTTATCATGCCTATTTTTAATAAATTCACACCCCTGGAAAACAATTCTCTGCGACAAAAAATTTTTAAATACGCTGAATCCCAAAATTTCAAAATCCAAGGTATATTCACTATGGACGGCTCAAAACGATCCTCAAAGTTGAATGCTTTTTTCACCGGGTTTGGAAAGTTTCGAAAAATCGTCTTTTTTGATACACTTGTTGAAAAACTCAATGAAGATGAGATAGTTGCTGTCTTAGCACATGAAATGGGACATTTTAAACTTAATCACATTTTCAAAATGATGGCTGCATCAGTACTACAAACAGGATTCATGTTCTACCTATTGTCCCTATTTTTGACAATTGAGGATATTTCAACCGCTTTTGGTCTTTCACACAACTCAGTTTATTCTAGCCTTATTTTTTTTGGCTTTCTCTTTACTCCGATAAATATCCTCGTTTCCATTGTTTTCAATGTGTTTTCAAGACGACACGAATATCAGGCCGATAGCTACGCTGCTTCCTCCACTGAGGGTACAGAATTTCTCATCTCAAGTTTAAAAAAATTGAGCCAGGCTAACTTGAGCAATCTCACTCCTCATCCCTTGAATGTATTCATACACTACAGCCATCCCCCGCTCCTTAAAAGAATTGCTAAACTTCAATCAATCGGTGAATTCTAATTGACTTATTGCTCTTTGCCACAGAAAAGGAACATTTGTTAGTTAGAGGTTATTTTATTATAGTAATCTCCAATTTTTTCATGTTAAGATATACTGTTACTCATAACTAAATGGTAGTTACTACCATGACTTTAATATAAATTTTTCTGAATTCAGGAGAACAAAATGCAAAACAATCAGTTTAAATCCCCTCTCCTCCAATCCGCCGCTGTCGTTGCTGCTGCAGTTATTTTAATCATCAGTATTGGCTCATCAGGAGCAGAGTCTACCGGGGGTGGAATAGTTGGTCTTTTCTCAGGTATAGGCAACTTGCTTCTTTTTGCAATTGGCATGACCATGGCACTTGGTATCTCCATCGCTATTCTCATTGGAATATTCCTCGCTGCTGTTGCTATGGTTGATTCCGAGCAGGCTTCAGCAATGTTTGCTGACTTAAAAAAAAACTTCTTTGTAAAGATTGCTGCGCTTAATGGTCAGTGTTGTAGCGAAAACTCGTCAACTTCAGGAGTTACTAAGGATGAGTACGAACAGCTGAATAACCAAATCTACCAGTTGCAAAAGGATAACAAAGCCTTAAAAGATTGTGTTGACGAGTTGCGCAGCGAAAATGCTACAACCGGTAATATCGTAAAGGCAGTAGATGAGAATAACTTGGAACAGAAGACTCAAATCGATGAACTCAATGGAGTTATCGAAACCTTACAAGGCTCTGAAAAGGAATTAAGAGACCTTCTTTCGAATTTAAGTGGTAAAATTGAGAATCCACCAGTTGATAAAGGAGTTAAAGAACAGCTAGTAAAACTGGAATCTCAACACACTGAAACCCGTAAGGAAATCGATGGACTCTTATCTAGGTTAAATTCTCTGGAAGACAGTGAGGTGCAGCAAACTTCTGCTGGTATTTTCTCTTACATCATAAACGAGAAAGACCAGGCTCTTTTTGCAGAAAAAATCGAAGAAGCAGTCATTCTTGAGATGACCTATGCCCAAATCGATGACCACCTTGCTGATTCGCTAACTGCTGAACTTGATAAAATCATTAAAGATCATCCTACCCTCACTAAAACCTATATAAGAAAGGTTAGAGAGGCAAACGCGGGCTAGTAGTCTTTTTTTGACAGTCTTCCGTTTTCAAGAGGCTCTGGAATCATTATTCCAGAGCCTTATTTTGTTTAAAGTTATCCTGAGTAAGGCACTAACCCGCTAAGCACCACCAAGCAGGCGTTTACACTACCCCTGTATATCCTGCCCTAGAATTTTCTTGATATTTTGTCAAACAATGCTCATATTCTTCTTGACTGTGGGTTAGTAATCCTGTAGTTTGCCGCTCGTCTTTGAGCAACGAGAAATGTGCCACCAACCTGAACGGTTCAAACGCATTTCCAAGAATTACTCAAGGCGAAAGAAAAACAAAATAAAATGTTGACAAAACATTTTAAGTCTACTAGAATAGACGGCTCGTCGCGGAACTCGCACCGCGGCTTTCTTGTT
>JAAELB010000329.1 GCA_024227155.1 Desulfobulbaceae bacterium | reverse complement strand
ATAGGCTGTGATCAGAGAGAGCTCCTTCAGTCCAGATTCAAATATTTCCTCCCGGTTTGCCATTCTTCCGATATCTCCATTGCAACAGCTGTAACAAGCCTCAGGCAAGATGCAGTATTGGGAAACAAGGTCGCTACCCGAGTTCTTCGTTTTATCTCTTTGTTCAGCCTTTCCAGCATATTTACTGTGCGGATTTTCCTCCGGTGGCTTGAAGGCATTTTCATAACGACAAGACCTTCCGGCAACGCTGTTTCCGCCCAAGACACGAGATCTGGAGCTTTTTCACGATAGTCTTTGCAGAACAGGTTCAGCTAACGCAACGCTTCTTCGTCGTCTGGGGCCGTAAAGATTGAGCGAATTCACTCTGCGACCTCCTTTTTCATCTTTTGTCGAGGCACATATTTTTGAGCATTTTGTTGTAAATGAAACTGGCAACGTTGCCATGGAACCGTTGGAGAAATAGCATTCCGAGCAGCCCGCAATCCTTCATGAGCATCAGATGTGAACAGTTTTATCCCATGAAGTCCACGGTCTTTCAAATGGCTTAAGAAATCACGCCAATGGACCTCGTTTTCTGATAGTTTAACGGATATTCCCAGCACTTCCCTTTGACCCGTTAACGTCACACCTATGGCCACAAGAACTGCAGAGGATACAACAATTCCACCATGCCGCACCTTTTCATATCGCGCATCAAGATACACATATGGACAGGAGCCAACAGGCCTCTCCCTCCAAACATGCAGTTGTTCATCCAACGCCTTGCTTGCCCTGCTTACCTCACTGGAACTGACTTCAAATCCACAAAGTTCTTCCGTAATCTTCGCTACTTTTCCCGTTGAAACTCCTTGAACATACATTTCTGCAAGAGCGAGTTTGAGAGCCCGTTCGGAGCGCAATCCACGCTCAAGGCTTTGTGGGTAAAAATCAGTCCCCCTGGTTTGTGGGATTGTAAGACTTACTTTTCCAAAGCGGGTTTGCATCGTTTTCGGCTTGTAACCGTTTGCATATCCCTTGCGGCTTATATTACGCTCATATGGCTCAGCATTAAGATGGCGTGATCTCTCTATTTGCATAGCTGTATTCATGAGTACGCCAATCGTGTCGGCGATCCCATCAAAGCCATTGTCAATCAAGAGTTCCATTGCCAGGTCAAATTGGGTACAGTCTGTTTTGCAGGTCATCGATTTCTCCTTTCTTTTTATTTCGCCAAAATGAAAGCGAAAGGATAAACGATGGCCTGCTTTCAGCAAGCCGAAATCAAATTTACAGAACAGATGTTACACTAACGTCTGCTCGGGATACACTTTAATGATTGCTTTGAATGAGGAGAATTGTGGAGGTCTACTGGCGGATTATAATGGTATTATTGCTTCTAAGTTTATCAGTATTCTTCTTGGAAAACACGGTTACTGCAGAAGAAAAGAAACCGCTCATTTCCGATGAAGAGGAAGAAGAGGCTCTGAAATTCTTCGAGAAACTCTTTAGTTCAGAACCCAAAGCAGACGAGTATTGGCGAACCGACCGAATAGTTCTCACCGGCAGCCAAGTCCCGGTATTCAAGGCCCCGT
>JAAELB010000328.1 GCA_024227155.1 Desulfobulbaceae bacterium | reverse complement strand
CTACACCACATGGCATGGAGATGCATGTACCTTAGTGGGCAGCCACTCTCCTCTACACCACATGGCGTGGAGATGCATGTACCTTAGTGGGGAGAAACACTCCTCTACACCATATGGCGATGCATGTACCATAGTGGGTAGCCACACTCCTCTTCACCACATGACATGGAGATACATGTACCATAGTGGGTAGCCACACTCCTCTACACCACATGGCATGGAGATGCATGTACCTTAGTGGGTAGCCACACTCCTCTACACCACATGGCATGGAGATGCATGTACCTTAGCATGATTGGATGTGCTAAATGAGTGGTATATCTTGCCATTCCATCCTTTTGAAAATTCATTTTCTAATTCCTGAGTGCAGAATGTTTCCTGAAGAAACACAACTTTTGCCTTGTTATTTTTCAAATAGGTAAATAATCTACATCGTTTAACACTGTCACGCAGTCCTCTTACATTAAGAGTGATGCATTTGAGCTTATCCATTATCTGATGTTGTAGTCCAATGGGTGAGATTATAATGGGTTAGATATCCTTGATCCAGTTGTCTTCTGAACATATTATCCAGAATTCATTTGTGACATTTTGGGTTCTTGTTCAGCACTTTTATCAGGTGAGGACGCTGTCTCCTTTCTTTTCACAGGTACAATATCTTTGAACTTTGCATCTTTTAAACCAAGGGAATCATCCGTATCTTCAGGTTTATAGATGGTCTCATTTGGGTTTGGAGCAGACAATCTTCGGTTTCCTCTTTGAGCCTCTCTTGCCTTCACTTTTTCAGTGTGCGTTTTAGGTTTGCAGTGTGGTATATGCTGTATATCTGCACTGTCACGATCTTGATTGTTGTTACTGATTTTCCTTTCTGTTGAGGAAGATGTATCAGGCTGTGTAATTTCATACTGATCAATGTTACAGAT
>JAAELB010000327.1 GCA_024227155.1 Desulfobulbaceae bacterium | reverse complement strand
GTTCGGCCCAGGGGCCACCGCGTGATAGGTGATCGACCTCACCCATTTCGGGCCGTCGTCCACCAGCACACCAGCGGACACCACCCCATCGAGCAGCGCGTTGTAAGTCGGGTGCGGGCCGTCAGCGTCCATCGGGTCCGGGCGGATCGTGATGAACTCGACCTCAACGACACCCAGGTCGGGGACCTGGGCCTTGTCGGCCTCAGCCCAACCTGCGACCCGGTACGGCGTCATCTTGCGGTGACGGACAGACCACCGGTCCCGCATCTCTTCGTTCGACGAGTAGACCGCCATCCCCGGCCATTCCAGACGCCACAACACCCGGTCAGCCATCGGGCCGCAATCGTTCGAGCCGGGCCATCACCCTGTCGCAGAACGCCAGCGTATGAGGGTGCGCCCCCAGCATCTCCTGGTCGGATTCGTGTAGCAGCGCATCCCGGAGCACCGTGAACGACACCCACGGCTGGTCATCGTAAAGCCCCTGTGGCTCATGCGGCAGATCAGCCATCACCCTTCCCCTTGATCTTGTAGTCGGATCGCCGCTACGGCCAGGCCGTTCAACAGCTCAGCGAACTCGGTCGCTTCATAGGCCGACATCCACGCGATGTTCGTTTCGCCGTCGCCACTGAAGATCCCGATTGGCAAACCGTCTTCGCCGGATTCCTTGTCGACAACAATCGAGATCGTCGTATCACCGAACATGGTTTCGTACACAACCTTGCTTAGCGGCATCACACTGCTCCTTTGCGGGTGACCTTCACATCGCCCATCCGGCCGACCCCTTTCGGTGGGTGAACACCAGCAGTTTCGAGTGAGCCCGGCGGGCCCGCACCTGGGCGGCGATGTTGTGACCCCCGGGCCCGGACCCCG
>JAAELB010000326.1 GCA_024227155.1 Desulfobulbaceae bacterium | reverse complement strand
TTATGAGCGTATAAACGAGATTGGCACCATGGCCGCCATCGGTACCAAACCGGCAAAGATACTCTCACTCTTTGTCACAGAAGGTTTTCTACTCGGTGTGTTTGGAGTCCTGCTAGGTATTGTTGGTGAGCCTCATTGCCATAGCCGGCTTGAACGCAGCTCAGATCAGTTTTGATTTCGGTCGGCAGAAAGGTCTGCTCCTTTCCCCGATAATAGATACGGGCGATGTGTTGGCAGTTGTCGTCATTGTTGTCTTCATTGCCGTACTGGGCAGCTTGCAACCGGCATGGAAAGCTTCACGGATGGACCCCATAACTGCCCTGAGACATGTTTAGTGCCTTAGAAATAATTTTGTGAAGGTACTTATCCCAGCACTTTTAAAAGTTCCGAGCTATTCGGGTTAGAAAACAAGAGGAGACTCATATGGCAAACATATATAAAAAAATTCTTGGTGGGTTTGTGGTGTTCTTGCTTATCGCTGGTCCCTGTGTAGCTGGTGAAGTGGGTTGCAAAATCGCTGTGGCATCTGACAACCAGGCAGCAACCGGCCAGATATCGACGGTTGCCGCTCGCGCCAAATATTTTCTGATTTTTGACAATGATGGCCAATTGCTGGAGTCTGTTACCAATCCGTATGCAGATACACGAGGTGGAGCCGGCCCCAGTACGGTTGCATTGCTGGCCGGTAAAAAAATGTTTTTGATGAAAATATTAGTTCCCACTTTTGTTTTTTGTCAGGCGGCTCTTGCATTCGCACTCGACGGCGATGCAATCTTGCAAAAAGTTGATAGAAATATGCAACCGGAGACTTATGAGATGTACAGAAAGCTGATCAATATAGAGCCGGATGGCACTAAAAAAGAATTTGTCCTGTATACTGTTAAGAAAGGCCAGGACAAAATGGTCGCTCTTTTTCTTGCACCGGCCAGCGAAAAAGGACGCTCTACCCTGCGTCTTGGCGATAATATGTGGCTCTACATCCCTAATGTAGGAAAGCCTTTACGCATAACCAGTCTACAGTCAGTGGTCGGCGGAGTGTTCAACAATTCCGACATCCTGCGCCTTGATTACAGTGTAGAATATAATGTCCAGCAGATAGCCGACAATGGTGAGAGCTACCAGCTTGAACTCAAGGCAAAATCGTCTTCAGTAGCCTATGACCGTCTGCAGATACAGGTTGACAAGGAATTGCTGCTTCCCACCACCATTGAATGTTATGCCGTCAGTGGCATGTTGATCAAGACCCTCCACTATTCAAAAATAAAAGATTTCGGTGATGGAATATCCCGGCCTTCGGTACTGGAGACTGACAGCCCCCTGAACAAGGGTTACAAATCTGTGATGGTATTTGCCAAGGTACAGAAAAAAGAGCTCGCAGATGAGGTTTTCTCCCTGAACTACCTATCCAGGATTGATGAACTTAGATGAAGTTTCCCCTGAAAGTATCCTCGGGTTTCTTAGGTATTGTAAGTTTTTTTATTCTTTCTTCAGCCTGCTTGTCTGCTGAGCTGATAGCTGCTGAAGACTTCAGTTTTGATATAGAAGAGTTTGAAAAAAAGAGCTTTGACTGGGGTGGTTATGTCGAAGTAAAATGGGATCATATTGATTTTAATCAGGATGGCGTTTTTTATCAGCTCAATTCCAACCAGGATCAGGATTCAACACTCGACAGCCTGACAACCAGTCTTCTGTTAGGGGGTGACTACAGTAAAGGAGCGGCTACCTTTTATGGGTTATTCAAGGCATCGGGTAGGCGGGATAATTATGGCTGGAATGATCTGGCGGAGATTTATGAAGCCTATGTTGATACCAAACCATCGCCCCGTGTAACGGTCGCGCTTGGGAAAAAGTCGTACAAGTGGGGGAAAGGATATGCATGGAACCCTGTTGGTTTTATTAACCGAAGCAAAGACCTGAACAACCCTGAAGAAGCACTTGAGGGGTATGTTACAGCCGAAACCGACCTGATAAAAAGCTTCAACGGGTCACTACAGAATTCAGCTCTTACCCTGGTCGCCATTCCTGTCTATGAAAATGTAAATGAGGAATTCGGCGTGCAAGATAACCTGAATTTTGCTGCCAAGCTATATCTGCTCTACAAAGATACTGATATTGATTTTGTTTTGTATACCGGCAATAGCCGCTCCACTCGTTTCGGTATTGATTTTGCTAGAAATCTTGTCACAAACTTTGAAATTCATGGAGAACTTGCATATGTTCCCAGTCAGGATAAAATAGTCCTTTCCGAAGAAGGCTTCGCACAACGCCGAGATATCGCATCATTTTCAGGTCTAATGGGGCTCCGCTACCTATCAGAAAACGAAATTACCTCCATCGTGGAATACTATCATAACGGTGCAGGTTATACAGAAGATGAACTGGATCGTTTTTTTCAACTTGCAGAAAATGGGGTCGATCAATTTCATACTTCTCATACAGACACGCTCCTGAACAAGGTCAGAGAGTTGAGTTTAAAAGGGTATGGCAAACCTTATCCCGGAAAGAATTACTTCTATGGTAAATTTACCCAGAAAGAACCATTTGATATTCTGTATTTTGCTCCTGGACTTACTACAATAGTCAACCTGGACGATTTCAGTTCATCCATAACCCCAGAACTTTCCTATACAGGTTTTACTAACTGGGAGATACGTTTGCGTTTTTCTTACCTCAGCGGAAGAAATTCAAGCGAGTATGGGGAGAAACAAAATAGCAATAAACTGGAACTGCGGGTTCGGTATTTTTTCTAAAATATGTATCCTGCTGACCGGCAAATGAGGCAGTGGGAAGGCCTTCTGCAGTAGCCGAACTCCGTTAACAGTGCCATCATCGAATTCTTATAAGAAAGGTGGTGTTTTCAATCTATTATAGATTCGGTTGATTGATCGATTTTGTTTCAGACAATTATCACTGCAAAATTTTTCATATTGGATTTGCAACATTTTGCAGATTACCGGATTACCTGTCGGAGTGTGAAGTGCAATTAGCGTCTGAGCAATTGATCATAAAGGAACATTATGTTGGCATTGCAATAAATTCATCGATTAACGTTTGTATGGTACAATAAGTGCAACATGAATTCTGACAGACAAAGAATCAATGGCTTTTCCGATTACCCCGGTGGAGGGGGAGAAAGCCGGGGCTCTTTTAAGTACCCCTTTGAGGGGTGTTTTTTCAAGACCCTTTTTTGGAGGGAGTATCTTTTGCAGAATATTTTCATGCTGGAAACAAGTTAAAAATCTGTGAAAGGTATTTTAAAAGGAGGATGTGTCATGGTCAAATTTAACAAAATTTTACTTCCTGTCGACGGTTCAAAAAGTTCCATATGGGCTATGGAAAATGCCGCCGGCCTGTCTGCAATCATGGATGCGGAGATTCTGCTTCTCTATGTTACTGGTGCACTTCCTCAGATTATCAAGGGCCAGCCTCGAGAAGAAGCTGAGAAGGCACAGAAGGAAGAAGCGGATCTGGTGCTTGCTCCATACCATCTCTTCCTCGACGAGAACAAGGTGACTTACCGTGCTAAGTTCGTGCCGGCTTTTAATGTCTGGAACACTATCTGTCTGGTCGCTGAGGATGAAGGATGTGATCTCATAGTCATGGGTTCACGAGGGCGGGGGGATTGGGAAGGCGCGATGCTGGGGAGTGTCACCCATCGAGTACTTGCACATTGTACTATTCCGGTGTTCGTTGTGCGCTGATTTCTGCGACGGCTGATGGAATGTTGCTGCTGGAAATGCAGGCTTCAGCTGTTGTTAAGGTCAAAACAGCTCAAAGATTTCATTCGAGTCGGATCTTCTGAACTTGAACTGGAATGTTCGCTTTAGTGCCTTATGAATTCATTTCTGTCATAAAAAACAAGAAACTCAGGAACTCCTTATGAAATCGTGAGCTTACTTTTACCACCAGATAGTGAACGAAGTGAGATCTTCGAGGCACTTATCCAGCGATTCTAAAAAGTTTCCGACTAGTCGGGCTAGTGATCAATTTGATTTGGATTTGGTGGATTTGGGCAACTTCATAGAGCAACTTCACCAAGCTTTTCAAACCAAATCCCCAGGGACCAACTACCCACAGTTGGCAACCCTGAATGGTTGTACAATCTACTTCAATCTCCACAACTGCGTGGGTTTGAAAGGAAGTATGCTAGCTTTTATTCCGAAACTGATAAGAGAATTCTGTCAAGCAGCCAGTCATTCCTTTAGTTATAATCTGAAGAGAAATCTCTATATCTGGTTTGGCATATTGTGGGGGTTACCCATCCCCTTGGTAACCATCCTGATACATATTCATTTTCTTGAAAAAGCAGGCTCCCAAGAGCTCCTTCTAGATGTTGTACGTGTCCCTGTTCAGTGGTTTTTCCTGGCCCATCCACTGATGTTTGGGATAATTTTCGGTATTCTTGGAACCATCAGGAATGAAAAGGATGGCCAGCTCAATGAGGCGATAAAAAAACTCAAGGAACTGTCTTCCCAGGACCCTTTAACTGGTTTGAAAAACCGCCGCTTTTTTGTTCATAACTTCCATGATGAGTGCGCCAGAAGTCTTAGGCGAGAAGAATCAATTTTTCTTCTTTTTCTCGATATTGATAACTTCAAGATGGTTAATGACACGTATGGACACCACATGGGAGACATTG
Source organism: Desulfobulbaceae bacterium (assembly GCA_024227155.1). GTDB lineage: Bacteria > Desulfobacterota > Desulfobulbia > Desulfobulbales > Desulfocapsaceae > Desulforhopalus_A. The sequence goes on along the minus strand of JAAELB010000326.1, from coordinate 8,018 downwards.
TGCTGAAAGAATTGGGCAATTATCTCAGAAGAGAATGCCGTCCCTATGACATTCCTGTTCGTTGGGGGGGGGGGAGGAGTTTCTCATTTTGCTCAGAGCCACAGACGAAACTGCCGCCGTTCTGTACACTGAACGTATTCGTCACGGCATCGAATCCGGTATAACTCTTGCTGTATCGTTCCCTATAACTGTTTCAATTGGGTTGACCCAACATGAGGACAACGATACCATCGATCAAATTTGTGAACGGGCAGACCAGGCCTTGTACCATGCCAAGAAGACAGGAAAAAACAGAGTCGTCTCCTGGAGCGTACTGCAAGGAGGTTTACAGGCATAACCAGTACGGTTAACTTTGCTACGAATGCTATAGAGGTTTTTGAGCTTCTCCTGGACTTCTTTTACTTGCTGGGACGTTGTTTTCCAGCATAGTTCGACAAATTCTTGTTGCATCTTGACTTGATCAACCTGACCACAGTCGCCTCTACCTCATCCCCGGAAAAAGGTTTTGTCAGCAGATAGTCGATACCTTTTTCCTCGATATCTTCAAAAGTTGTGTTGTTTCCATATAAAGAGATGAGAATTTTAATGGCCTTATAACATTTGCTGTTTATTATCTTGAAAAAAGTCAGGCCATTCATATCCGGTAAAAACTCTTCACAAAGAATGATGTCATACGGCTCTTTCTTAATTGCGATGAGTGCTTTTGTAGCATTTTCAACTGTATGAAAGTGGCATTTACCAGCCCCAAAGAATGAAGATAAAGATTTTCTGATCCCCTCATCACCATCTACAAGGAGCATTTTTTCTTCTGTCAGCATTGAGATGTTCCTCTCTTGCAAGGAGATAGATTCCATACCTCCTAAAATTATTTTCTCAAAAACTAGTTTTGCAGAAACTATGCCAGCATCTATTGCTCTTAATAATTTCTATTTTTTCAAATTGTTATAGGCCTGGAAATTGCTAGGTTGTTTTTTACGCAACTTTATCTACAAATTCTTTCATATTGGATTTACAATTTTTTGCAGATTACATACGGACGGTGTAATTTATAAGGTACTTATCCAAGCATCTCAAAAAGTTCCGATTTATTCGGGTTAGGGCCTTACTCAATAAAAGCTGTAAAAAAAAACAAGAAAGCTGGAGAGTGTTTTGACATCAGGAACTTAAAGTACCCTCTCGGAGTGATATAATGATTGCGCAAATACTGCAGGGAAGCTTGATTCCAACTTTTTTAATAGATCATAACCATATCATTACCCACTGGAACATTGCCTGTGAGAGGCTGACAGGTGTTACAGCAAGTAAAATGATAGGTACAAGAAAACAGTGGCTTGCTTTCTACTCCGAAGAAAAGCCGGTCATGGCCGATCTTGTCGTAGGTCAGGCGCCTGAGGATAAGTTCGTCAAACATTTTGGCAACAACGTTCACAAGTCCACTGTAGTTGAAGGGGCATACGAGGCTGAAGATTTCTTTCATGATTTGGGGGAAAAAGGCAGATGGTTATTTATTACTGCTTCACCCCTAAAAAATGATCAGGGGGAAATCATTGGTGCAATTGAGACGTTACAGGATATCACTGCACGCAGGCAATCAGAAGAGGATCTATTAAAAGCGCAGGAAGAACTGGAAAGGCGAGTTGAGGAACGTACTGCCGGCCTTGCATCAATAAATGCTGACTTAGAAAGAGAGATTGCTAACCGCACGCGAGTTGAAGAGGAGTTACAATTAAGTGATAATAAATATCGCACTGTGGCAGAATTCACCTATGACTGGGAATATTGGATAAACCTGGAGGGCCACTTTACATATATTTCCCCATCGTGCGAACGGATCACAGGTTTTAAAACGAATGAATTCAAAGATAACCCAGATCTACTTATCTCTATCATTCACCCTGATGATTTCAGGAAAGTTCTTCGACACCTTGAAGATGAAATGATGACTGAAGAGGTGTCTCATATAGATTTTCGAATCATCACTCAAAGAGGCGAAGAACGATGGATATCACATTTTTGCCAGCCCGTTTTTGATTCTGGTGGCAATAATCTTGGTCGGCGGGCGAGTAATCGTGACATTACAAAGCGTAAACGACTGGAAGCAATATTAGACAAGGAACGTGAAAATCTTGAAACACGAGTGAGAGAGCGAACAGAACAACTTTCATCGGCCTACGATAGTATTCTCAAAGAAGTGCAGGCCCGCAAAACAGCCTATAATACCCTGCAGGAAAATGAAGAGACGTTACAATTTACCCGTTTTTCCATTGATCACGCAAATGATATGATTTACTGGGTGGATCCTGATGGTAAAATTGTCGACGTAAACGAAACAACCTGCATAAAATTGGGATGTACGAGAGATGAACTTCTGTCGATGACAGTGATGGACATCGACCCCGGCTTAACTCTTGATAAATTCCATGAAGACTGGGAGAACATCAAAAGTCATGAGGTATGGAGAATAGAAACCAGCCACTGCTGTAAAAATGAGGCAGTTATTCCTGTAGAGATCCATATCAACCATTTCGAATTCAGCGGCAACCAGTACAATTGCGTTTTCGCCCGTGATATCACAGACCGCAGGGAACTAGAGCGTCTTATAGCCATCCAGGACAAAATGGGTTCACTTGGTCGTGTGGCTGCTGGTATTGCTCATGAAATTAGAAATCCTTTATCGACTATCAATGTATATTTAAGCACTTTGAAAAGGCTTCTTGCAAGTGAAGAATTTGATGCGTTCACCGTCACGAACATTAAGGAAGCGATTACAGAAATGGACGGTGCATCCCATAAAATCGAAACTGTTGTTAAGCGGGTTATGGATTTTTCCAAGCCAAGCCAGCACAAAATGCAATTAATGAACGTTAACCAATGTGTCAGAGATGCAGTTGATCTTTCGGCGGTTACTATGAGAAAGAGTGGAGTTGCCCTGGAGTTGGAACTGGATGAGAATTTGCCTGAGTGTTATATGGATAGTCAGTTGATCGAACAGGTGATGTTGAATCTGATTACTAATGCCATAGAAGAATTGGCAGAAAGTGATGGAGACAAACAACTGTTGGTACAAACAGCAGAAAATATCTTGATTGCCGGGGGGAAGTCCATTGTCATAACAGTTGCCGATTCCGGTTCTGGTGTGGTTACGGAGCTGCGTGACAAGATATTTGATCCTTTTTTCACCACCAAGCATTATGGTTCAGGTATTGGACTCAGTATCTGCCATAGAATTATCAGTGACCACAACGGTACTTTGCATGTTGCAACAAGCAAATGGGGAGGCGCGCTTTTTGCGGCCGAATTTCCTGTAAAAAAAGAGGCAGCAAACTGATGGTAGCATATTCTATTTATATAGTTGACGATGAGCGGTCTTTAGCCAAAGGAATAGCCCTGGGCTTACCAAAAGAGTATCAGACCAGGGCTTTCACAACGGCCGAAACAGCACTTGAATCGATAGCAAAGAATTCTCCTGATCTTGTCCTGCTTGATATCGGATTGCCGGGGATGAACGGTATTGAAGCCTTGCAGGCGATTAAAAAGGATTTTCCTGATATCGTGGTAGTTATGATAACGGCCTTTGAAGATATCAAAACAGTTATTTCTGCAATGCGGCTTGGTGCTTACGATTATGTTGTAAAACCCATCCAGATGGACACTCTGGAGGTAACTGTAAAAAATGCTTTGGAAAGTATCAGATTGAGAAAAGAAGTCCAGGCCTTACAGGAAAAATATCTCAAGGAGAACCTGCCTTTTTTTATCGGCGAAAGCAAGGTTATTCAAGATGTAATGGAGTACATCGAAAACGTGGCCAAGAGCCCTGATACGCCGATTATTGTTCTTGGGGAATCGGGTACAGGCAAAGAACTTATCGCCAGCGCTATCCACTTCAGAAGCCCTAATTTCAAGGGGGCTCTGGTTCCGGTCAACTGTGCTGCCATCCCTAAAGATCTTCTGGAGAGCGAGCTGTTCGGCTACGAGAAGGGGGCTTTTAGTGGGGCTAAATCGACGGGAAAAAAGGGCCTTATCGAACAAGCAGCAGACGGCACTCTTTTTCTCGATGAAATTGGTGATCTGGATCTTGATGCCCAGGCCAAACTTTTGCGATTTCTTGAATCAGGTGAGTTTTATAAAGTTGGCGGAACCAGAAAAGTACATGTCCAGACAAGGGTAGTCTCGGCCACCAACAAGGATCTTATGAAAATGATAGATGATGGGGCATTTCGTGAAGATCTCTATTTCAGGATCGGGGTCGTAAGGCTTGAGGTCCCTTCATTGAATGAACGTCCTGAAGATATTCTGCCCATAGCAAAACATTTTCTGATGGAATTCAGTGAAAAATTCGGCAAAGCTTTTAGCGGCATTACTTCTGAAGCTAAACAAGCGTTACAACTCATTCAGTGGCGCGGAAATGTTCGCGAACTGAAAAATATTATTGAAAGAGCAACTCTTATTGCTAAAGGACCGGAACTCACCTTACAGGATCTCGGCATACAGGAGGCTCACTCTGCTCATCAACCAACACTAAAACAAGAACAGAAACATCTGCCTGATAAGCTCAACCCTGCTGTTTCTCAAGCTGGTATAGATTTACCCTCTTTATTGGAATCTATAGAAAAACAGTATATTGAAGAGGCCTTGAGGGTAACAGATTCCAATGAGACCAAGGCAGCCAAACTTCTTCATTTCAAGTATTCCACGCTCCGCTACCGACGAAGGATACTCAACATTCCGTGAGGAGTTGAGAGGCACCTGCTCCCCTGTTTCTTTCCTGCCAATTTGAGTGTTCCTTGAAAAATATGTTTTAGTGCCTTACTCCATAAAGCTGCAATAAAAAACAAGAAATTATGAGATCGATTTGAAATCATAAGCTTAAAGCTACCGGCAGATAGTGAACGTAGTGAGAGTTTCGAGGTACTTATCCAAGCATTTTAGAAAGTTCCGATCTGTTCGGGTTAGGCTACCTTGAATAATTGATATTTTGCCCAACCTCTTCGTTGTGTGAAGACTTTTCTCCCCCGGTGAGAGAGATACGAGACTCCGAGATATCGACTATATGCCTGTGGTAAAATTCTTCATACGCCTTGATTTTGAACAAAAAGTCTAATTTTTCAAGGTACCCTTTAAAGAATTGAGCGTAACCCTTTGGCTGATCACCATCCTCAGAGTGGTAAAAACCGTAAATCCCATCTACAAAATTTTGTAGATGGTGTCCTCTACCTGTCATGATTGCTTGACGGAACTGGGTAAGCTGCTGAAACTAGGATGTATTTGTGTGTCATCACAGCTGGCATAATCTCTGCATAATAAAATATAGAAAATGAGGTCGGAATGTGTAGAGAAATTTAACAACTCTGCCATTGAAATACAGGAGATAATTTGATGGTTAGTAAAAAAATCTGGAAGTGGATGATAAGGATTTAAAGAACTTAAGTTTGGGAGTTTGGAAAGGTTGATTGTTTCTAAGTCATTGATCAAAAGGAGGTTTGTGATGGATTTAGTATCTAGGAGACCGTTTGGTGAAGTGAGTTCCCTGCGAAAAGAAATGGATAAGTTGTGGAATCATTTTTTGGGAGAGACACCTTTTCCCGGATTTGTTTCCCAAGAATGGTTGCCCTCCGTTGATGTTTCAGAAACCAAGGATAAACTTCTTATCAAGGCCGAGCTGCCTGGTTTAGACGCAAAGGATGTCAGTGTCAACATTTCCGGGGATCTACTGACAATTAAGGGAGAAAAGAAACAGGAGGAAGAGAAAAAAGACGAACAATATTACAGATCGGAAAGATTCTACGGTTCTTTCCAACGTTCGATAAGATTGCCGGTAAATATAAAAACCAATGATGTGGATGCGACGTTTAAAAAGGGTGTTTTGCAGATAGCCTTACCCAAAACAGAGGAAGCCAGGAAAAAGGAAATTAAAATCAAAGTGAAATGAAAAACATACAACCTTTTCAAACACAAGATACTCATGATTTTGCAGCATAAATGCCAAACCAGGAATAAGGAGTCACGTTATGACAGATGACAAACATTGTCCGGGATTTGAAAGTAATAAAAGCCTGAAAGGAATAAAAATAAAATGTTCAGAATGTGGCAAAGAGTGGGAAATATTTTCTGATGAAGTTGAAAAACATGCGAAGTGTCCTGCTTGTGGTGCTGTGGTTGAACCTAAAACTTGTATTGTAAGATAGATAGTTTCCATTCGTAATCGTTGTTTTTACGGATAAACAGGAGTTAAGGGAGGAGGGTGAGATGAGGCTTTGCATAACATCAACAGGGAAAGATATTGAGGCAAACATAGATCCCAGGTTTGGTAGAGCAGCTTGGCTCTTGATTATCGATACAGACACCAACGCAGTAGAGGTTGTTGCCAACAATGCTGCTTCGCAAGCGCAAGGGGGGGCAGGGGTTAGCGCTGCTCAAATTGTGATTGATAAGAACGTTGACACACTACTCACCGGACGCCTGGGTCCCAATGCCTTGAAAGTATTTCAGACATCCGGAATTAAACTGATTGAGGGAGTATCTGCTGAGGATACGGTGAGCCAGGTCTTGGCCAGGTTCAAAAATGGTGAATATAATGAGCCTCCAGCACCATCTCAAGCTGCACCTCGCGCCCAGAGTGGAGGGGGAAGGGGACGAGGGCGAGGACGAGGTGTTGGTGGTGGAGGCGGACAGGGAATGGGTGGAGGCGGACAGCGACGGAGCTAAGGCCACCTTGAAATATTGCGATTTCGTTCAATCTCAGCTTTATAATCAAGAAAAAGGGTTCTTCCGGATGAAGCGTACTTTTGGCCTGAATTCAAGAAATTTTGAGGTATGGCAAAGGTCTTTCTCGAACCGTATCTATCTTTTTGTTACAGTATTTTTTGCTATAAAACTGGATTCCCGCCTGCGCGGGAATGACGTAAACACGATCTTTCATGATTGACACGACCACAGGCTATACCGACAAGTACGCTTTAGTCGGAAGAACCGGGTTTTGTTTGGAAGTGCTGCCGAAAAGGTATTCAGGCATCCTCCTGCCCCGGTTCTCAGTGTCATGGATTGGAAAATATTCAAACGTGGCCGGTAAATAAGGGGCTTAAAAAAATATCGGCACTGATCTCTGGTGTTGTTCTCTGATCAGGACTGGCCAGGTGAAAAAAATTTTTTGGGGTGGGATCAAAAAGAGCGAGCATCTTGAAGATTCCGCTCTTTCCTTTTAACTCCTTTTGAATCTACTATCACAAGCACTACTTTTTGAAAGGTTTCATGACCAGAACGGGACAGTGAGCTCGTTTCAGGACACGTTTAGTCACACTGCCCAGCAGGATTTTTTCCAGTCCTTTAGCACCATGGGTACTGATAATTATCAAATCTGAATTCTTCGCCTTGGCAAATGCAGTAATTTCATCTACCGGGTCTCCGATAACCACTTCTCCGGTACAACCAGTGCTCCTCTCACTATTGTCTGCAACAAGATTTGCCATCCTTTCTTCAGCATTTGCTAGAAGCCTGTCTTCACACTCTTGAGCATAGGGTAGGCCTAACATGGCGTTGCTCTCATAGAAATGGACAACATGTATGAAATGCGTTACCGCTGATAATTTCCCTGCCATATAGACTGCATACTCAATCAGTTTGTCAGATGTTTCTAGAAAATCAACTGGTACAACAATACTATTCGTTTCTTTCATTTTTGGTCCTCCTAGTTTGTTGTTTAACTTCATATCAAACGTAGATGATTTTCCCTGGCAATGCACCAGGAGCTACCAATTCACAGTTTGTCGAAAATAAACATCTCGGTACAGCTACTCGTTCCTTTTGGATATAATTCCTGCCTTTTATCTTGCATCGAATGTGCCATCCTACAATTTCCTGCTGCAGATAGTGTTACCAGTCGCAGATTAGAAAGAAGACTCATCTAGGAGGCTGTCCGAGAATGCTCTTTCGCCCAAACTCTTCAGAAATGTCAAAAAATAATGCTCCACTTTTCAAGAAGGTTGGAAATCATGTACTAACGTCTCAGTTTCCACCTTAAG
>JAAELB010000325.1 GCA_024227155.1 Desulfobulbaceae bacterium | reverse complement strand
TACAGTAAACAGTCTTGCATAACATCCTATATAAGACTAGAGAGAACATATTAACCAACAGCGATACACTGAAATGTCTATGGATGTCAAAGTGGTCAAATGTGGTTTTTGTAAGAGGTTCTGTTGACCATTGAACTGAGACTTGAGAGTTGAATCTTAACCCAAGTTTTTATTGCGACACTGATATAGGGGGGGGGATTACACGAAATGAGGTGTAGTGGCAACAAGAAATTGGCCAAGGTGCATCAGCAAGGATAGTTCATTCCTATAGTGGTTAGGACAAAGATCATGGGGTCGCGAGTTCAAGCCTTGCCAGTGCCAGAATTTTTTAAACTCAGGTTGGTATTCTTATATAGTAAACAGTCTTGCATTACATCCTATATAAGACAAGAGAGGTGTAGAGAAAATATCAACCAACAGAGATACACTGAAATGTCTATATATGTCAAAGTGGTCAAATGTGGATTTTGTAAGAGGTTCTGTTGACCATTGAGTTTAGACTTTTGAGTTGAATCTTAACCCACGTTTTGATTGCGACACTGATATAGGGGGGGGGATTACACGAAATGAGGTGTAGTGGCAACTAGAAATAGGACAAGGTACAACAGCATGGATAGCTCATTCCTATAGTGG
>JAAELB010000324.1 GCA_024227155.1 Desulfobulbaceae bacterium | reverse complement strand
TTCGGTTTCATCTTTAATAATATAAACTCGATTAGTAGTAACAAGTCTTAACTTAGCAATTATTTAACCCCCAGTCCATGACATATGCGTACATCTGCATGTTCACGAGAGCATAGAGACTCATTTGATCCCCCTGTGCCACACACAATTTTTTTTCTGTTTCATCTTTAATAATATAAACTAGATTAGTAGTAACAAGTCTTAAAATAGAAATTATTTAAACCCCAGTCCCTCAGAAAAGCTTACTTCTGTACGGCAACGACCAAGTAGTGACTCGTTTGATCCACCTCGGCCGCACACATCTTTTCTTTCTGATTCATTTTCAAAAGTGTACACTAGATTAGTAGTAACAAGTTTTAAAATAGAAATAATTTAACCCTTAGACCTCCAGAAATGCTTACATCTGTATGGCGACGACAGCATAGCAACTTGTTTGATCCTCCTGGGCTGCACACATTTTATCTTTCTGTTTCATCTTCAAAAGTATACACTAGATTAGTAGTAAGAAGTTTTAAAATAAAAATTATTTAACCACCAGTGACTTA
>JAAELB010000323.1 GCA_024227155.1 Desulfobulbaceae bacterium | reverse complement strand
TAGAACCATGGAAGAGCATTTCGACGTTGACGTATCAGGACTCGTACGCCGCGAAATCAACATGGATGAGGCTGGTGATAAGCTTCTTGACATGATGACTCGTACTGCAAATGGCCGCTTAACCGCAGCCGAAGCTCTTGGGCATCGTGAATTTATCATGACCAGAATTTACGAGAGTGCTTGATAACGTTGAGACCGTGATCACGAGCTTAAATTAAGTGTCGTGATCACAACTAGATTTTAACTGGAGTTGTAATCGATGAAAATTGTAGATCAACTATTTGGTATTAATGGCCGTGTCGCACTTGTGACCGGTGGAAGTTCAGGAATCGGTAGAGCAATTGCTTTCTGCCTCGCAGAAGCCGGTGCTGCAATTGTCCATGTGGCATTGCCAAGCGAAGAAGAAGCATTAAAAGATGCTGTGGCGGATGTTGAAAAAATCGGCGGAAAGGCAGCATACTTAACTTGTGATGTGTCTGATGTGGATGCTCTTGCCCAAATGGCAGAGAAATCAGCTTCTTTTTTTGGAGCACCTGAAATTCTTGTTAATGCTGCCGGTGTTAACATGCGCGAGTCCTGGGAAGACATCAGCAGCGATAGCTGGGATAAGCAAATTGATATCAACTTGAAAGCTGCTTTCTTTCTTGCAAGAGACCTTATCGCAGGTATGAAGGTCAAGGGATGGGGTAAAATTATCAATATTGCTTCCCTCCAATCAGAAAGAGCATTTCCAAACAGTATTCCTTATGGTGCATCCAAGGGTGGGGTTATGCAGTTGACCCGCGCTATGGCTGAGGCATGGTCCGCTGATGAGAGTGGGATCACCTGCAATGCCATCGGACCTGGCTTTTTTCAGACCGGTTTGACTTCAAGCCTTTATGGGCAGGATGAGGTTATTCAGTCACTGGCCCGTCAGACCATTATTGGCCGTAACGGTGAGCTTGACGATTTAAAAGGCGTTGCAATATTTCTTGCTTCCCCTGCTTCAGATTACATTACCGGCCAGACGGTTTATCTGGATGGTGGCTGGACCGCAAAATAGAGATCCGTACCAATGTTCTTAAAGGACTTAACCCGGATTTTTCATGAACACTGTGTGTCACTTGCAAATTGTCACCGATTGAACTGATGAAAAATCCGGGTGACTGATCTTTATCATAGACAGATCACCTATGAGGAGAATGAAGATGGGGCAATTATTGATAATCGTAGCACAAATAAAAGCAAAAAAAGAGTGTGCGGCTCTAGTGGAGACAGAGCTTTTAAAACTTGTAGAACCGACTCGAAAAGAGGAGGGCTGCCTTCAGTACGATTTACATCAGGATAACCAGTCTCCTGAACTCTTTCTTATCTATGAAAAATGGGAAACTAAAGAATTGTGGCTAAAACATAGGGTTAACGATCACATGGCTCGTTTCAGAAAAGCTATAGAGTGTGCTGTGGATGACTTTGTGGTCAATGAGATGACGGTCTTTCCATAAAGTTTCATAGTAGGACGATACCTCAAAACTGGAACCACCGCCCCCGGGTCCCTAGCAATCTCTTTTCCTTAACCCTGTCAATCTCCTGTTCCAGGGTTCTTTTACAAAGTCTTGTTCAAAGTTTGGGGATGGTTACAAGCTACTCCGGTTGCTTTCAATTTTTCTCTTCATCCCTGTGGCTGTATTCTAAACCCCTTCTGCCTCTTTCCACTATTGTGATCCCAAAAAACCAGACCAGCAGTTCAACTGCTTTTGTGCGGGATCGATCGTTGCCCAGATTTCTCATCTCCGGCGAATACTCCTTTGCCATGTCCGAAAAGCTCACTTTCAAAGAGCGAAGTTGTAAGGCCCGGGCAATTGGATTTTACAAAAAGATGAGTATGACGCCGTCTAGACTGATGAAATTCGGGCTACAACATTTGCCAATTCGATTATGGCAGATGGTTTTCCGCAAGCCCAACATTCGGCACAAAGACGAATATTGGGCCCCAAACCCTGCCTCACCATTATTGGTCAATTTATATTTCACCGCTATTCCTGCTACTTATCATGTCTTTGCAATTGTGGCATGTGAGTTGCTGTATGTAAGGAAAACGCAATGAATAAATAAAAGAAAGAAAGGAAGCACAGAGGAGTCGAGTGAACGGTTCAAAAATTTCAGATATGAATTTTGTAATCTTTTTCGGTTCTATATTTAACCATTTTGGAGGCAAGTAATGGCACCCGATTTTTTAGTACACGAAGCTGCGGATGGCGTAGGCGTTGTGGTTGTTGAAGGCTTAAAAGCCAATCAGGAAATCACCGGCTGGGTCATGAAGGAAGATGAGACTGTCACGATTACAATCTTAAATGATATCCCAATCGGACACAAAGTTGCAATGCAGGACTACGCAGAGGGCGACACCGTGATGAAATACAACACCGATATCGGAAAAGTTGTTGCTCCGATCAAGAAAGGCGAACATTTGCACGTACATAACGTTAAGACAAAGAGGTGGTAACAGATGGAAACTAAATTTTTAGGATATCGTCGTGAAAATGGCAGAGTGGGTGTTCGTAACCATGTAGTTATCTTACCTCTTGATGATTTGTCTAACTCTGCATGCGAAGCAGTAGCCAACAACGTCAAAGGTACCTTGGCACTTCCCCATGCATATGGTCGTCTCCAGTTCGGTGTAGATCTTGACCTGCATTTCCGTACCCTTATCGGAACAGGTTGTAACCCTAACGTTGCTGCGGTAATCGTTATTGGTATCGAGCCACAGTGGACCAACAAAATTGTCGAAGGTATTGCCGAAACAGGTAAGCCGGTAATGGGCTTTTCCATCGAACAAAACGGCGACTTGAATACCATTGCTGCTGCATCCCGTAAAGCCAAAGATTTCTTGCAGGCGGCCAGTGAATATCCACGTACCGAGTGTGATGTGAGCGAGCTCTGGATTTCCACCAAATGTGGTGAGTCCGACACTACTTCAGGAATTGCAACCAACCCAACAGTTGGTAACGCCTACGACAAACTTTACGAGCAGGGAAGTACCCTCATCTTCGGTGAAACCACCGAGTTGACTGGTGGCGAGCATCTGGTTTCTGCCCGTTGTGCAACTGAAGAAGTTCGTAAATAATTTCAGTTTTATTTCGACCGTTACATGAAAGTTGTTGATGACAACAAAACCAGTGATCTCTCGGATTCACAGCCTACCAAAGGTAACATCGAGGGTGGTCTTACCACCATCGAAGAAAAAGCCCTTGGTAATATCCAGAAGATTGGCAAAAAAGCTCCGATTGTGGGGTGTCTGGAAAAAGCTGTTGAACCAACAGGCCCAGGACTCTGGTTCCAGGATTCATCTTCAGCAGCAGCTGAGCAGGTTACTCTCTGTGCGGCGTCTGGTTGTGTTGTACATTTTTTCCCTACAGGACAGGGTAACATCATCGGTAACCCAATTTTGCCTGTAATTAAGCTCTGTTCTAACCCACGTACTCTTAGAACCATGGAAGAGCATTTCGACGTTGACGTATCAGGACTCGTACGTCGCGAAATCAACATGGATGAGGCTGGTGATAAGCTTCTTGATATGATGACTCGTACGGCAAATGGCCGTTTGACTGCAGCCGAAGCTCTTGGTCATCGTGAGTTTATCATGACCAGAATTTACGAGAGTGCATAATAAAACCGTTTTTCCCACTTTTTGATCGCTCTCCCTGTTGATCAAAAGTGATACACCATCTGCTTGGTGAAGAATAGGCCCTGGCAATTTAAACCTGTTACCTGGGGCTTTCCAAAGATCCAGCGCTGCTATGAATGGGCCTCTAGAGCCCTAGTGCTGCAGATAGAAGAAATGAAATATTTTAGAGGAAACAAACGATGGAATATATAAAGAAAGCGAGTAGTTCTGCTGAAGAGAACAGCAGCGCAGCACGAAAAATTGTGGAAGAAATACTTGCTGACATTCGTGCCAATGGTGAAGTTGCAGTACGCGCAATTGCCAAGAAATTTGACAATTGGGATCAAGACTTTGTTCTTTCCCCAGAGAAAAAAGCAAAGCTTATTGCCAGCGTTCCTGAGAGTGTGAAGAAAGATATTCAATTTGCAAACGACCAAATCGTCGCTTTTGCCCAAGCACAGCGTGACAGTATTAAAGATTTTGATATGGTTACACCTGCTGGTGTTCGTGCCGGACAAAAGGTTGTTCCCATGGATGTCGCGGGGTGTTATATCCCTGGTGGCCGTTTTGCCCACACCTGTTCTGCACTCATGAGTATCGCCACCGCTAAGGTTGCAGGAGTACCTGTTGTGGTTGCTGCAACTCCACCACGTGGAGATGCTATTGATGCTTCCGTTGCTTACGCTATGGATCTTGCTGGTGCTGATATCATCCTCGAGATGGGTGGTGTTCAGGCAATTGCTTGTATGGCATACGGTATCTTTACCGACAAACCTGCTAATATTTTGGCTGGTCCTGGTAATGCCTTTGTCGCAGAAGCTAAAGCAATTCTTGCCAGTGAAGGTGTTTGTGGTATTGACCTCTTTGCAGGCCCATCCGAGATTGCAGTTATTGCGGATGGCAAAGCTGATCCAATGACCGTTGCTATCGATCTGCTTTCCCAAGGTGAGCATGGCACCAACTCGCCAGTATGGTTGTTTACTGAATCCCGTGAGCTTTGTGATAAGGTAATGGAAATCATGCCAAAACTCATTGCTGATATGCCAGATCCTACAACACCTGCAACTTCCTGGGAAGAGTATGGAGAAATTATCCTTTGTGATAGTCCAGAAGAAGTGATTGAGATCAGCGATAAATATGCACCTGAGCACCTTGAAGTTTTAGTTGAAAATCCTGAGTGGTGGCTTGAGAACTTAAAGTCTTACGGATCTCTTTTCATGGGTGAAAGATCTACCGTTACCCATGGTGATAAATGTTCCGGTCCTAACCATGTTCTTCCTACCAAAAAAGCAGCTCACTTCAGCGGTGGCTTGAATGTACACAAATACATCAAAATCTTGACCTATCAAGAGCCAGCTGATGACGCTATAAGCACAACTATCAGTGAGTACTCTTCCCGCCTTTCCCGTGTTGAAGGAATGGAAGGACATGCCCGGGCATGTGACTGGAGATTGACCAAATATAATCCTGGTAAGAAATGGGATTTCAATGTCTATGAGCATCCAAAATACTAATCAATATTGATTAAGCCTTATTAACGCGGCGGACATTGAAAACCTTAATGCCCGCCGTTTTAATTTGTAGTCCAGACGAAGTACATTGGTGGCCCTGTATTTCATGTGGTTAGTAAATTTACGAAATTCGTCTGTATTGATATCTTTTCCAAATTGCATTTTAACAGTGAGCAAACGGCCTGTTTTTCTCTCAGGAGAGCTGTCGTGAAGTCAGAATGTTTGCTGTCATCATACGGAGAAAACATATATGAAAGCCTTGGTGTACACCGCAACAAATGAAGTGGTTTATAAAGATGTACCAAACCCCATAGTAGGGGTGGATGAATGCCTGGTTAAGATCGAGGCAACTGCAATTTGCGGGTCTGATATGCATGCCTATCATGGTAAAGATCCCCGACGGGTTCCGCCATTAATTCTTGGCCATGAGGTTGTGGGGAAAGTTGTTGAGGGTGAGTACGTAGACCAACGGGTTGTGATTAATCCACTTATCACCTGTCGCAAATGTTCTTTCTGTGATTCCGGAAGATCCCACCTCTGTGCTGATCGTGAGCTTATCGGCATGCGTCTGGAAGGTGCATATGCAGATTACGTAACTATACCTGCAGCTAATGTGATGCCCGTTTCGGACAGCCTCAAAGCAGAACATGCTGCTATCGCTGAACCGACGGCCACAGCTCTCCATGCTCTAAATCTTGCCAGAAAAGCCTCCGATAGACCTTTGTCTGAGTTGAAAACCCTCGTAATAGGTGGTGGAGCAATAGGACTTCTGGCTGCTCTTTTGATGAAGGGTTACGGTTGTAGGCAGATTACTATTTCAGAGCCCCATGAGATGCGTCGAAAATCAGCAAAGCAGCACGTTGGTTGCCAGGTTCATGATCCTATTAATGATCCAGCTTTAGATGCTGGAGATTTTGAGTTGGTTATAGATGCCGTTGGTGGTGGAATTACCAGAAGTACTGCGATGTCGGCAATTAAACCAGGCGGGATCTTCGTCCATATAGGACTGATGGATGAAAAAGATGGGTTGGATATTCGGAAAATAACCCTTTTTGAAATTACGCTGATTGGCGTTTACTGCTACACAGCTGCAGACGTCCGGGCTGCAATCCAGGTCCTTGAAAATGGTCTGCTTGGGGATCTCAGCTGGGTGGAGACTCGCCAGCTGGCCGATGGTGCCCAGGCGTTCGACGATCTTCACAACGGACGTACCGCTGCTGGAAAATTAGTGATGATCCCATAGTCTATATTTTCAACGGAGATGAGACTGTGCTAAGTAACTAAAACGAATCACCTAAACTCCTGTGCGGTCCCGTACAGGACTCGTTCTAAAATTAAAGGAGAGATGTAATGAAAAGACTTATTTGTACCGTCACTACACTGCTCATGGTTTTTGGCCTGACGTCAGCAAACGCGGCCGATTATAAGAAAATGACCATCCGAGCTGCAACTGCAAACCCTGCAGGCAGTCTGCATACGACAGCCATCGACAAATTCAAAGAAGTTATTGAAAAAGAATCCAACGGAGCCATTAAAGTCCAAACTTTTTATGGCGGTTCCATGGGCGATGAGCAATCTAACGTTCGTCAACTTCGTAGCCAGGAAATCCAGGTTGCTGTTCTTGCCGTAGGTAATTTGACACCATTTGCTCCCCAGGGGAATATTTTTTATCTCCCATACATGTTTCCCAAAATCGATAGCGCTTACAAACTGTTAGGTGACGATGCCTTTACCGGTAAGGTTGCCGACACAGTTGCTCAGCAGAGCGGAACTCGTCCTCTTTCATGGTTAATTGGTGGATACCGTCACCTGACAAACGCTAAAAAGCCGATTGAAAAAATGGGCGACTTACAAGGCCTGAAGATCAGAGTTCCACCTGTTGAAGTACAGTTGGAAGCATTCAGATCCTGGGGGCTTGAGCCACATCCTCTCGCGTGGTCTGAGACTTTTAATGCACTACAGCAAAATGTAATTGATGGTCAAGAAAACCCACACACTGTTAACCGTGATCAAAAGTTTTGGGAAGTTCAGAAATACATCACCGAGCTGCACTACATGCTATGGGTAGGACCAATGCTCGTCAGCGAAGGCTGGTATCAAAAATTAGATGCTGACACCAAAGCGCTTGTTAACAAAGCTGCAAAAGAAGCTGCTGTTACCGAATGGAAATGGGCTGCTGAGCAGGACGAAGTAGCTAAAAAACAGTGTCTTGATAAGGGAATGGTACTGAGCACCATTACTGATGAGGCTGTTTGGCAAGAAAAAGCGCGTACCATCTGGCCAAAGTTTTATGACAAAGTTGGCGGTAAGGCAACTGTTGATGAAGCTGTTTCAATTATGTCTGCAAAGTAAGTAACTACTAGGAGGCTTGTGACTATGTCGAATCAAACGACGTCTATTTATCGCAAGATTTACGATAATTTTGAAGAAGTACTGTGTGTGGTATGCGTCGGTGTCATGGTTGCCTGCCTCATGTTACAAGTTGGGATGCGGTGGACAACGGGCCATGGTGTTGCCTGGACCGAGGAGTTAAGCAGATACTCTTTTTTGTGGACTGTTTTTTTTGCTGCAATTCTCGTAGCAAAGCAAGGTGCCCACGTGCGCATCTCAGCTCAATATTTATTGATGCCACCGAAGTACAGACTGTTTTTTAGAATATTCACCGATATTATATGGGTGGCCTTCAACCTCTATGTAGCTTGGATCAGCTGGAATGTAATTCAAGGAGGACTCTTATACCCTGAAATATCTCCTACCTTGAAAATCGTCAGAGGCTATGTCGAAATGATCATCCCGTTTTCTTTTATCTTCATGAGTTTTCGCATCGTCGAAGGGTATTTCGTCCGCTGGAAGCAAGGAACTCTTCTGGGGTTAGTACAGGAAAATTTTGAAGCAGAGGAGGAGTTATAAAATGGAATTTTCAGTAATGACAATAGTCCTGATCACATTGGGCTCCATGTTTCTCCTCGGTATGCCGATTTTCATGAGTCTGGCGATCGCCTCGATTGTTGCTCTTGCGACTGGCGGTTATCTGCCGATGTCCGTTATCCATAATTCAATTTTCGATGGCTTGAATATCTTTCCGTTACTGGCAATTCCCTGTTTTGTTATTGCCGGAACTCTCATGGAATACGGCAACATTACCAACCAAATTATTAATGTTGTCAAGCAGTTAGTGGGGAGAATGCATGGTGGCCTGGGTATAACTACTATCCTTGCTTGTACATTTTTTGCCGCAATTTCTGGTTCTGGACCAGGGACTGTAGCTGCAGTCGGAACGATTTTGATTCCTGCTATGGTTCGAAGTGGATACAGTAGAGATTATGCTGGTGCGGTTTCTTCTTCAGGTGGAACTATTGGTCTGCTTATCCCACCAAGTAATCCGATGATTATTTATGCAATCCTCGGAAACGTATCAGTTACAGCGATGTTTACTGCTGGTTTCATACCAGGCTTCATTGTTGGTTTCGCAATGAGCATGACAGCATGGTTGATCGCCAGGAGAAACGGTTATCAAGCTGATGAAAATACGCCCCCTTTTCAGTTAATGACGTTCCTGTCAACCTGTCGAAAAAGTTTTTTCTCACTGATGACACCTGTCGTGATCCTTGGTTCCATATATTCGGGACTGTGTACTCCAGTGGAAGCTTCGGTAGTAGCAATCGCCTATGCGATCATCGTAGGCGCCGTTATTAATCGTGCCCTGCGGCCAAAACATCTCTATAAGGCGTTACTGGAAGGAGCACTATTGAGCGGTGCGGTACTGATCATAGTTGGAACATCGACCTTATTCGGAAAAATTCTCACCTTTGAACAAGCTCCTCAAAAATTAGCAGCAGCGGTAATGAGCTTTTCTACAAATCCACATGTAGTAATGTTACTTATCATCGGTGTTCTGATTCTTCTTGGCATGTTTATGGAAACCCTCTCCACAATTATCATCCTTGTTCCAGTACTCATGCCAATCCTGAAAATAGTAGGTATAGATCCTATTCACTTCGGTATCATACTGGTTGTTACTAATGAAATGGCGTTACTCACTCCACCTCTTGGGGTTAATCTCTTTGTCTCATCGCGATTAGCCCAGGTCTCGGTTGAGCGAATTTCGGTCGCCGTTTTGCCATTTTTAGCTACGTTGATAAGCTGTATTCTCCTTTTTACTTTTTTTCCACAGATTTCAACTTGGCTTCCTTCGGTTCTCGGTATGGGGAATTAAAAAAGCAGTTGCCCGATGTTCCAATCTCTCAAACCTCTTGAAAAATCTTTCGGTATTTTTCAAGAGGTTTCCTCTGCCAGATCTCTCAGTGTTTTATCGTTCAGATAAGCGATTGATCTCTCAAGATTTTCTATTTCGATCTAAAGTTACTGCTTCCATAAGAATGCTCATCGTTGCGGTATCATATCTTTTTGGCTGGATATTTAACATAGACATAGAACAAATACCGCAAACAATGGCTAAACTTAAGTTAGGTTTTAGCTCTAACAAGTTCGTCATTTTAGCGAACGCCCTTCACTTCCTCATACAGATCGTCTTCTCAGTAACATGTGTGATCTTGTTTCAATCAAATTTAGTAGGGAGGATTGCGAGATAATTTTTGATATCATTAAAGATGCCCAATATTCGGCGGAAAGACGAATATTGGGCCCCAAGTGCTATCTCTCAATTACTGACATGTTTTTATATTTAATTTAATTACTGCTAGTTAAGGTAGTTATGGCATTGTGGCATAGGAGTTGCGAGTAAAATTAAGTTAGTTAAGAAATAAAAAGAAAATATTGTCAAACCAGAGAGCGTTTGGCCAAATAATTAGCAATTTTGATCGTTACACAAGAAGTAGAGTGGAGTCGAGTGATCGGTTCAAAAGTTTGAGATATAAGTTTTGTACTCTTTTCGATTCTTTATTTAACCATTTTGGAGGCATATAATGGCACCCGATTTTCTAGTACACGAAGCTGCGGATGGCGTAGGCGTTGTGGTTGTGGAAGGTTTAAAGGCTAATCAGGAAATTACTGGTTGGGTCATGAAGGAAGATGAGACCATCACAATAAAGATATTAAGTGATATTCCTATCGGTCATAAAGTTGCTATGCAGGACTTCGCAGAAGGCGACACTGTGATCAAATACAACACCGATATCGGAAAAGTTATTGCTCCGATCAATAAAGGTGAACATCTACACGTACATAACGTTAAGACCAAGAGGTGGTAGGAATGGAAAGTAAATTTTTAGGATATCGTCGTGAAAATGGACGTGTTGGTGTACGTAACCATGTAGTAATCTTACCTCTTGATGATTTGTCTAACTCTGCTTGCGAAGCAGTAGCCAACAACATCAAAGGTACCTTGGCTCTTCCACACGCATATGGTCGTCTCCAGTTCGGTGTCGATCTTGATCTGCATTTCCGAACACTGATCGGTACAGGTTGTAATCCAAACGTAGCTGCGGTAATTGTTATCGGTATCGAGCCACAGTGGACTGACAAAATTGTTCAAGGTATTGCCGAAACAGGTAAGCCTGTAATGGGT
>JAAELB010000322.1 GCA_024227155.1 Desulfobulbaceae bacterium | reverse complement strand
TTGTTGTCGCCAGTTGCGGTGGATACCCGAAAGACATCTGTCTCTATCAGGCACAAAAAGGGCTTAATCTCGCGTCGCAGGCAGTAAAGACCGGAGGTCATATCCTCCTGCTTGCCGCACTCAAGCAAGGCGTTGGTGATGATATCTACTTTGACTACGTGTCACAGTTCACCACACCTGAAGAAGTATTATCAGATTTCCGCAGGCAAGAGTTCAAAATGGGAGCCCATAAGGCATTTCTTTTTGGGCGTACCTTGAGCGAGTTTGATGTCGCTGTTCATTCAGAGATGGACCAGGGCATCTTGCAAAAATGCCATTTGCGAGCAGCCGATCCTTCCCATGTTATTGCTGAGTGGTTGGGGAATGCACCGGAGAGTAAATCTATTGGCATTATTACAAATGCCAACACAACATATTTTTTTGAGAAAAAAGAATGATCAAAAACGTCTTTTTTCTCGAAAGAGGTAATTTTGTCAAGCGGTAGCGTTAAGCAGTTTTAAAAGCTAGAGTTTTCATTGTGAAAGCGAAAGCACAGAGGGGTCGAAGCCGAGTTAACTACTTTAAAATATTTTTCGATTCTATATTTAACCATTTTGGAGGCATATAATGGCACCCGATTTTTTAGTACACGAAGCCGCGGATGGCGTAGGCGTCGTGGTTGTTGAAGGCTTAAAGGCCAATCAGGAGATCACCGGCTGGGTCATGAAAGAAGATGAGACCGTAACGATTAAAATCTTAACCGATATTCCAATCGGACACAAAGTGGCACTGCAGGACTACGCTGAAGGCGACACCGTGATCAAGTACAACACCGATATCGGTAAGGTTGTTGCTGCGATCAAGAAAGGCGAGCATTTACACGTACATAACGTTAAGACAAAGAGGTGGTAGCAGATGGAAACTAAATTTTTAGGATATCGTCGTGAAAATGGACGTGTTGGTGTACGTAACCATGTAGTCATCTTACCTCTTGATGATTTGTCTAACTCTGCTTGCGAAGCAGTAGCCAACAACATCAAAGGTACCTTAGCCCTTCCACACGCATATGGTCGTCTGCAGTTCGGTGTAGATCTTGATCTGCATTTCCGAACACTGATCGGTACAGGTTGTAATCCAAACGTAGCTGCGGTAATTGTTATCGGTATCGAGCCACAGTGGACTGACAAAATTGTTCAAGGTATTGCCGAAACAGGTAAGCCTGTAATGGGT
>JAAELB010000321.1 GCA_024227155.1 Desulfobulbaceae bacterium | reverse complement strand
TAATGACTACTGTTACAAAGGTTATCTGCGTTTTTTTGGCTTGCCGGCCGGGGAGTATGAATTGACGATCGAGGCAGAAGGGTACAAAGTGTTTGTTGAAAAAAGGCTCCTTGTTAATCCAGGTGTTGATCGACCTTTTGAATTTTTCGAATTAACGTCTGATTAGTGCCTTAGAAATTCATTTCTTGTTTTTTATGAATGAATTTCGTGAAGGCACTTATCCAGCGATACTAAATTTTTTTCCGATTTGTCGGATTAGTAAATGTGGCTGGGTATACCCACTGTGTATTTTTCGTCATAAAAACATAGGGTAAAGCCATGGCAATCCCGACATCAAAAACGAATGAGTGCTACAAAAACGGGCGACCAAGTGGATAACAACTGGAGTTGAAATATGATAAGAAACTGCATAAACGACATCAGAATTTTTATCTTTTTGAGTTGTTGTATGACCACGCTATGTTCTCTTTTGTTTACATCTACTTGTCTTGGTACCTGTCAAGCACTTCCACCACCATCAGGAAACATAGTTGTTGTCGATTCTGAGATAGAAATTTGGAATGCTGTGAACTCAGCAATCTCTGGCGACACCATACTGGTAGCTGATGGAACTTATAATCTTGGTGGTGCTGGCTACTACCTCTGGATTGATGTCCCCGGTATTACCATTCGTTCACAGAGCGGTTCCCCTGAGGCGGTGGTTTTTGACGATAATTATCTTGGAAGCGAAATTATTACTGTTCTTGCCTCCAATGTCACCATCGCTAACCTGACGATCAAACACGCCAGAACCCACGCTATCCACGTGACATCCTCTGCTTCAGCAGACACCATAAATACGCTTATTTATAATGTGCGCATTATTGACCCTGGGCAACAAGCAATTAAGATTAATCCTTCTAATGGTTCCTATTTCACAGATTATGGTGAAATAGCCTGCAGTGTCATCGAACTTACCGAAAGCGGTCGCACCGAGGTATTTGACTACAACGGCAGTTGCTATACCGGTGGGGTCGATGGTCACCAGTCCAGAGGCTGGGTCGTACGGGATAATACTATAGAAGGATTCTGGTGTGATGATGACCTCTCTGAACATGGTGTGCATTTCTGGACCGGTAGTCGTGATACCCTAGTGGAAAGAAACACCTTCATCAATAATGCAAGAGGCGTCGGTTTTGGTCTTCAGCAAAATGGAACGGGACGTACCTATAGCGACACACCATGCCCTGGCGCAACGGGGCATGTTGGACATTTTGGAGGAATAATTCGGAATAATTTCTTTTTCGCCACAGACCCCAGCCTATTCTCTTCCGAATATGGTGCCGACACAGGCATTGCTCTGGCACAAGCTTGTGGAGCGCAAATCATTCACAATTCTCTAGCCTTTACCAGTACACCATTTAACGCAATAGAATACCGATTCATCAACACCCAGGCCATCATTGTCAATAATCTTGCCACCCACAATATTTTACAAAGGCAAGATGGTTCAGCAGATTTAGCAGGCAATCTTCAATATCAACCGCTTACTATTTTTAAGAACGGCACTTCTGGCGATCTCCACATTTCCCAGACATCCACAGCAGCCATTGACCAGGGCGTATCAGTAGGTGCAGGACTATGCGATGATGATATAGATGGTGAGCCAAGACCGGTGGGTGATACGAGAGATATTGGTGCAGATGAATACGTGGACAGTCTTGTAGCCGAGGGAGATGTCAATAATGATGGCTTAGTAAATCTCAAGGATGCCATCTTATCCCTTAGAGTGATTGCGGGTGTGGATGTTACTGGGGGCCTGACAGTGAAGTCCGATGTGAGTGATGATCAGAAAATTGGTTTGGAGGAAGCGATATTTGTCCTGGACGAGGTCTCAAAACAGTGAGTAAGGATTTCATAGCATTGATTAAAGCTGTATCCTTGTGGTAAATAAATCTTGCATACGAAAAATACGCAAAATAATTTATCGTTAAAAAACAAGATCAATGACCTATATTACTCTCATAATGACCATGCTCTTCTGGGGTGGAACCTTCATTGCCGGCAGGAGTTTGGCGGGCTCTGTGCAACCCGCTTCCGCGGCTTTTATCAGATTTGCTATTGCTTCTGTCACACTTTTGCTGCTGGCTCGCCTGATAGATGGGAAGATCTCCATACCTCCAAGGAAGATATGGCTTCAGCTCGTAATTCTTGGACTCACCGGTGTTTTCAGCTACAACATGTTTTTTTTCACAGGTCTGCAATATATTGAAGCGGGCAGGGCCTCTCTTATTATTGCCCTTAACCCTCTTGCCATCACTCTGTTGGGGTCACTGTTTTTTCGAGAACAGTTAACAATAAGGCAATTTATCGGGATCCTCACTTCTCTTGCTGGAGCACTTTTGGTCATAAGCAATGGACATCCTGGTCAGATCTTTTCCGGCAGTTTTGGCCTGGGAGAACTTGCCATACTGGGATGTGTGGGCAGTTGGGCTATTTACTCCCTGGTGGGAAGATCAGTCCTGGTGTACCTCTCACCTTTAGCGTCTGTCTTCTATTCTTCTTGCATAGGGACACTGCTGCTTTTTATCCCAGCTTTTATCCAGGGCGGGATCTTCTCTGCCCCTTTCTATCGGGGGGTGGACTGGCTGAGCCTTTTCTTTCTTGGTGTATTCGGCACAGCGGCAGGTTTTTCTCTCTACTATGCAGCGATAAAAAAAATTGGACCCACTCGCTCGGGTGTATTTATCAACCTCGTTCCTCTTTTTGCCATAATTTTGTCCTGGTTACTTCTTGGTGAGTCCATCAAAATTCAAGTACTTTCAGGGGGAGTACTTGTCCTGGTCGGGGTCTCAATGACGAATTTTTCAATGAAAAAAGGCAAGTAATCTGAGCTTGCTTTTCTGTTCATCTTTTACGAGGATGTTTTTGCATCTCGAATCTTTTTCAACCTTTTACTGAGTGCTGGTTGGGATATACCTAGTAATTTTGAGGCAATAGACTGGTTTCCTTCCGAGCGCTCAAGGGCCTCTTCAACTAATAATTCCTCTACTCTGCCCAGGGGTGGTAGTGGTGAATGCTGGTTGAAATAGGTGAAGGTATCATCTGTTTCTGAAAAGTTGCAATGAGTGTTTTCCGGCTCTTCAAGGTCCATGTTTTTTTTGAACAGAGACATGGACAGGACCTTTTCCTTATGTGTGCCCACCGCATCGTAAACCATCGCCTTTAATTCCCTTATGTTACCGGGGAAATGATAACTTTTTAACAAAGTATACAGCTGTTTGGGGATCGTTGGCTTGTTTTTATCAAAGTCCTTTGCAGCTTCTTGAAGGAAGAAGTCGAGAAGTAAAGGGATATCATTTTTACGCTTTCGCAGTGGGGGTATATCTATAAGATGCGCTCGCAGCCGATAGTATAAATCTTTACGAAACTCACCGGATTTCTGCTTTGCTTTGAGGTCATGGTTAGTTGCGACGATGATCCGGGCATTCGTTCTTTGAACTCTGTCACTACCCATTTGGTAATACTCCCCTTCCTGCAGAAGTCGAAGCAGTTTAATTTGTGAGGCCAGGCTGAGATCTCCAATTTCATCAAGAAATAGTGTTCCGTCCTGGGCTTGATCCACTAATCCCTTCCTGTTGTCTTCTGCGCCGGTAAAAGCGCCTTTTACATGACCAAACAGTGTGTCTGCAAAGACGTTGTCATCCAGGCCTGCTGCATTGACAGAAATCATTGTCCCCATTTTACCGGTTGCACGATGAAAGGCACGGGCAAACAGCTCCTTTCCAACTCCGCTTTCGCCAACGATTAAAACAGGACGACTGCCTTTAGCAATAGCCTCAATGTACTTGAATATGGAGCGCATGGATGTGTTCTGGGTTATGATTTCAGCAAAAATCTCAGGGCACTCCAGCTTGTCTGTTAAAAAACGATTTTTAATTTCCAGGCTCTCTCGCTGAAGCTCTAATATGTTGATAGCATTGCGAACACCTTTAACTAACCTCTGTTCATCAACCGTTTTAATAAAAAAATAAAAGGCTCCGGCATCCATACAGGATACGGCTGTTTCCACTTGATTCATACCGGAAACGATGATTACAGCGACTTCCGGGTATTGTTCTGTGATATCATGGAGAAGAATTTCACCTGGAATATGTGGCATGTTCAGATCGAGAAGAACAAGTCCTACATCCTCAGTTTTTAAAATGTTCATCACTTCTCTACCATCCTGGCATGAGATAGTGTTGTTAATACCTCCCGAGACTGCGAGGGTTACCTCCATGGTCCTCAGCCACGCCTCTTCGTCGTCTACAATGAGGATTTTGAAAGAAGGGTAGAGACTATCCGTCATGTAACTGCCTCCGATTTTGAAACAGGCAGGGACAAAGTTACAGTCGTTCCCTGCCCTGGAGTAGATTGGAAATTAAGGGTGCCGCAATGGTCTTTGACTATGCCTGAGGATATAGATAAACCCAAACCGGTCCCGCCATCGTTTCGTTTGGTTGTGAAAAATGGATCTAAAATATGGGACATATGTTGCTTGTCAATGCCTATACCTTCATCCATCACCTGTATAAGAATCTCGTTTTTAGTTGCATCATATCGGGTTGAAACGGTGACTGCCTGGTTGACAGTCTGTAACGCCTGACAACCATTTACGATTAAATTCACAACCACCTGCTCCAGTCTCTGTGCATTCCCCTGGGTTAGAGGAAGAGAGGCTGCACACGTAAGAGAGAATTGTTTTGTTGATTTGTGAATCGTACTGGTCAGTAAACGAACCGATGCTTCAACTATCCTGTTAATATCCACCATCTGATCTATTTCTGAGGATTCCATGCGGGCAAAATCCTTTAGATCGGAAACAATACGCTTTATTCTCTTGGCACTCCCCATGGTTTCATCGAGCATCTGCGGGATCTGTTTTCTGAGTACGGTGTATTTCATGCCTCCAATCATAAAGTCGCCGGAGTTTTCATAGCGCTCCTCAAGGGAATCCTGGACAACCTCAAATGTTTTATGCAGTACAGGAATGTTTAATAAAATTAGACCGGTAGGGTTGTTGATCTCGTGGGCAACCCCGGATACAAGGGTGCCGAGTGTCGCCATTTTATCAGCTTGAATAAGCTGTTGATGTTTTGCCTCCGCTTCTTCAGCTGCCTTTTTCCGTTCCATGATTTCTTTTTTTAAATCTGATGTGGCAGTGGCAACTTTCTTTTGCAACATATTATTCCAAACGGAAATTCCTATGAGAATGAGTAGCAGCGGCAGTACGGTTATCGAGCCATATTTTACTATTTTTTTAAGAGGTAGTCCGGACGGTTCCAGAGGACTAAGCCATTTGTTTTTAAGCTCTTCATACCGTCCAGTGTTTTTTAGAATAGATAGCCCCTCACTGAAGAGTGCTACAAGCTCGGGCCTGCCTTTTTGTACTGCATAGCCGTAGGGGCCGGCAAGGGTGGGTTCGGCGACACGGACCAGATTGGAAAGTCCAAACTCCTGGCTGAGATATAATCCCGGCAGGTTTGCAACAACTGCATAGTCGTATTTCCCGGAGGCAAGAAGTCGTAGCGATTGGGCGTGTGTTTCTTTTGCTATGAGTTTGTAGTTACCCTGTCGATTTTTCAAGTAGTCGTGCATAATGCCATGCTTTTGCACGATAATTTCTTTGTCTTGCAGCTCATCAAGGGAACTGAAGGGTGGGGAGTCCTTACGGGCAAAAACTGATTGGTGGATTACAGAGTGAGGAGGAGAAAAGTCATAGATTTGGGCCCTGTCCTGGGAATAAATCATACCCTGCAAGGCATCTATTGTCCCCGCTTCCAGAGCGGATCTCATCTGGCTCCAGGGACCCAGTCTGATGTCTGTGGAAACCCCCATTACTTCAGCGATCGCCAGGGTTAATTCAACATTAAAGCCGGTGGGGTTTTCGTCATCATCTAAGAATTCATATGGGGGATAGTAATGATCCCCTCCCACAATAATTGTTTTGATGAGAGGACTGGAACTGTTGGGACTGTCTGCACAAAAAGCTGTAGCAGAAATAAGATGGACAAAAAAAGCAGAGACGAAGAGCAGGAGTAGATTGGAAGTCTTATACTTCACTATGGACATTAAATCTCCTGACAAAAGAAAAGAAGTTCGAGGCTTACGGCACATCCCTTAGGTGAAATAAACATATTGTAAAACAAATTGCAAAACAGTGTAGTGTTCAGATTATGAAATAATTATCCATTATAGATCCAGAGTTGTTGCCTCTGGATCTATGAGCCCGTTGATTTAATGCCTTTTCGCCCAATCTCTTCGTTAAGCCAAAAATTTTATCCTCGGAATATCAACTATATGCCTGTGGTAAAATTTTTTGCTTGCCTCGATATTGAACAAAAATGCTATTAAATCAACAGACTCATCTATAATGCCTGTTTCCCTTATTTTTCCTGGTGGTTAATCTTTTAACACATGTACGGGAACGGGTTCCATATTGTCTGTGGATTGCCAATAGTCAGAGTCGAGTTGTCCCTCGGACTTGGCAACGAGACAGGTGGCTGCAAGATCGCCGGTCACATTAAGACCTGTTCTACCCATATCCAGGAGAGCATCGATTCCAAGAATCATTGCATATGCAGCTGCAACAGCACTGCCCGGTTCGACTTTAAGGCCTACTGAGTCAAGAACCATGAGCAGCATGATCGCACCTGCTCCAGGAACACCGGCGGTCCCTATTGAGGCAAGAACCGCTGTAGTAATAACAGTAATCTGCTGGCCAAGAGTGAGGGGTAAGCCGATTGCCAGCCCAACAAAGATAGCACAAACCCCCTGGTAGATTGCGGTGCCATCCATATTTATTGTTGCACCGAGGGGCAGAGTGAATGAATAAACACCCTTGGAGATTCCCATTTTCTCTTTTGCAACATTCATCGTTACAGGAAGGGTACCGCCACTGGACCTTGTAACAAAGGCTGTCAGCATTGCATCTTTAGCCTTACCCAAGAATTGAAAGAGGCTGATCCTGTTAAAGGCAAGCAGACCGCCATAAACAATAACTAAATGAGCAAGCAAGGCAATGTAAACAGCCAGGGTAACAATACCAAGTGGACCAAACGCTGCGGCACCCTGCTTACCAAAAACAACAGCTATCAGGGCAAATACACCGATGGGGGCATATTCCAGAACCCAACGGACGACTTTGTACATGATCTCTGCACCACCTTCAAACAGTTTGAATACAGTTTCTCCGGCTGTTGCAATTCGTTCCTCATCACTTTGGCGGATAAAAGCAAGGCCAATACCGAAAACCAGTGAGGCAAAGATGGTCGGCAGGATTTTACCGCCAGCGATGGCAGCAAAGGGGTTTTTGGGGATTATATTCAAAAAGGTCTCAGCAAGACTTGGAGCTTTGATTTCTTTGCCAATTGCAGCCGCGTCCGCCGCCATATCCATCCCGGCTCCCGGGCTGAACAGGTTGCCAATTAAAAGACCTAAACCAACCGCAAAAGCTGAGGTGAGCATATAGAAACAGAGGGCCTTGAGTCCAATTTTTCCAAGCTTTGACGGGTGGACGCTTGCTGCACCGACGACTAAAGTAAAGATAACAACCGGCATAACTATCATTTTGAGCAAGCGGACAAAAATGTCGCCAAGTGGGCTGACCCAACTGATTCCAGGTCCAAAAATTAGTCCTGCAACTGCACCCAGTACGAGTCCAATCAATATTCTTAACAATAGATTGCTTTTGAAATACCAAGCAAAGATTCCGTTTGTCTTTTCCATTTTTCCCTCATTAAATAGTTGAGATTACAGGTTGAGTTATGGCGGGTACTGAAAGTTCGACTATTATTAAGCAAAGGTCATGCCGTGTGCGTTGTTCGGGTGTATGTCTTTGAAAATATGGTGTGTTTATCTTTTTCGCCGATGGCAGGAAAGGCGAGAAGGGGTATAACCAGTGGGCCCGTAATTATGGTATTTTGTTTATAATTAATTGTGAAAACAGATAGATAATGTGCCTTTGTTATGGTTATATTGAATTTGCAGGTTATAGGGGTTGATTCCCCATGTAATCGATGCCAGACTCTCTCGGAGTCTGCGCTACCAGTTTTTTATTACCGCTTTTATGGAAAATACGACATGGACGATAAAAACAAAGATATCTATGCTTCCAAGTTGGGCAGTCTTGGGGATGAATTCATTTATGCTCTTATAGATAACCCATATGAATGCCCAATAGTGATTGGTAAGGATGGTATCATTACATTCATGAGCCGCTATAGTAAGAAACTCCTGGGTATAGACGGGCTCGATGCCGTTGGAAAACACATCACCGAGGTGGTAAGTGAAACTCGATTACATGAGATACTGAAAGACGGCAAGGCCAGGATTGGCGACACACTGTATATCGCCGGACGGCAACAGCTTATCTCCAGGATTCCACTTAGAGACTCTAAAGGGACTCTGATTGGTGCTGTTGGAAAAGGAATGTTAAATGAGGTTACCAGGCTCTATGACCTCCAGCGAAAGGTTGAACTCCTCGATAGACAACTGCAGTATTACCAAAAACAGATACATAAACTCAAAGGTGGAAGTGTTATTGTAGGTGAGTCACCTCCCATCCAAGACGTCAAAGATAAAGCTCTGCTGGCGGCGAAAACATCAGCGACTATTCTGATCACCGGTGAATCCGGGACAGGGAAGGAGGTTATCGCCTATTTCATTCACCAGTCGAGTCAGAGAGCCAATGGACCTTTTATAAAAGTGAACTGCGCTTCCATTCCACCGGATCTTTTCGAAAGCGAGCTCTTTGGCTATGAGCCAGGGGCATTCACGGGTGCAAGGACAAAGGGAAAACCTGGAAAGTTTGAAATGGCCCATGGTGGCACTATTTTGCTTGATGAAATCGGTGAATTACCGTTACCTATGCAGGCTAAGCTTCTAAGGGTTCTGCAGGAGCGTACGGTGGATCGACTTGGCGGGACAGAAACCATATCTGTTGATTTCAGGCTCATAGCCGCAACAAACCGCGACCTCAGCGAATTGATCAAAGAAGAGAAGTTTAGAAGTGATCTTTATTTTAGAATCAATGTTTTTAATATCCAGGCCCCGGCCCTGAGAGAAATGACAGCGGACATTCCTCTGATTGCAAAACATCTTTTGGCCCAGCTGAAAACTGAAATTACCTGGGGACCTGCAGACATATCCTCAGAGGCGATGGAGTTATTGAAACGATACTCCTGGCCCGGCAATGTGCGGGAACTGAGAAATGTCATGGAAAAGGCAAGCATAATAGCCAAGGGTGATATGATTATCCCGGAAGATCTGTCTGAGCAGGTGCGTCACTGCGCTGCTGCTGGTGACAGATCAGCAGGTTATCCGGCAGGTGGCAACCTTAAGCAGATACTGGAAGAGACAGAAAGAAGAGTGATAGAAGATGTGCTTCGATCTGTTCAGGGGAACAAAACCAAGGCTGCAACGATTTTAGGAATACACCGGACATCGCTATACGATAAAATGCAGAAAACGAAAGGTACATCTGGCAGTAGCTGGTAAACTGGGTCATGCTGATACCGATCAAGAATTGAGTTGTAGGTAAAGCCCTACATTGTCCAGATTTCCCTACAAATATTAAAAATCATGTAAATTAAGCTGATTATCGTAGAGTGCTCCCCCCTTTTGCACAAATTGTAGGCATGTCCCTACAATACCCTGTTGTTCTCTTTGAAGTAAATTAATCGCCAAAATACAGGCGGATAGGTGTTGTCTGGTCTGGGTGGCATCTATACTGCAAGGTAATGGCTTAATTAAGGCCATTGCATTATGAAAATATGTAAGTTTGTGCCTTAATTGATGACAACCAGTCACTTTTTCAGTGCTGAAATAACAAACAAAAACTGACAAACACTCAGGAGAACACCATGCAGTTCGCGCTAACAGATGAACAAAAGATGATGCAGGAAATGGCAAAAGACTTCGCCCAAAAAGAAATCCTGCCCACCCTTAAAGAAGATGAACTCAATCATACATTTCGCCCGGAACTGGTGAAAAAGATGGGGGATCTCGGGTTCTTCGGCTGCGCACTCCCTGAAGAATATGGCGGTAATGGTTGCGGTTTCTTTGAATCGGTTCTCCTGGCTGAGCAGCTGGCAACAGTAAGTGGCTCCTGGCGTGTGCCCCTCAATATGCAAAATATCGGTCCTGCTGTGACCGTGAACAGGTTTGGCACCAAGGAGCAGAAAGAAACCTATATCCCTGATTGGGTAAAGGGCGATTCCTTTGGCTTTTTTGCCATCACTGAACCAAACTCCGGCTCCGATGTGGCGGGTATGGGGACGACGGCCACCGATCGTGGCGATCATTGGGAGTTAAACGGGCAAAAGATGTGGATCTCCAACGCCCATGTCGGAGATTGGGGCTTGGTATATGCCTTCACAGACAGAGCCAAGAAATATAAAGGCATGACCTGTTTCATCGTCAATCTCAAGGACAATGAAGGTATTGTTACCGCCGCAATCGAAACAAAACTCGGTTTACACTGCTCGCCCACCGGTGAGATTGCTTTCACCAACGCAAAGATTCCCAAAGATTCTATATTGGGTGAGGTTGGTCAGGGTTTTCAGATCTGTATGTGGCAGCTTAACAATACCAGAATCAGCTGTGCTTCCGGAGCACTTGGAATAGGTGGCGGTGCTATCGAAGCAGCCATCGATTATGCAAATGAGCGGACTCAGTTCGGTAAAAAAATTGGTTCTTACCAGATGGTCCAGGCCCAGATCGCCGAGATGGTTGCCGAGCATGAAGCTGCCAAACTGCTCGTCTATCAAGCGGCCTGGTTGAAGGATCAGGGGATGCCAAATCAGCACCAGACCTCAATGGCAAAACTTTTCGCCTCGGAAGCCGCCGTACGTGCCACGGGCGACACGATGAAAATTTTCGGTAGTTACGGTTTCTCCACCGAGTTTCCCGCCGAACGCTTTTTGCGGGATGCCCAATCTCTGCGAGTGGTAGAGGGAACAAGTAATATCCAGAAAACCATCATTGCAGGAATTGCTCTCGGGGATGCTGAAAACCGTTAAGTTGACGGTTAGGCAGGCTCGATTATCAGGATTAAATTTGAATTAGAAGGACCCAAGGAGACAGTTATGTCGCGTAAGCAAACCCCATTGCGACCATATTTCGAAAAAATGGCCGATATTGGCGCAGCTCTCACAGATGCTGATGTCCAACGCTCACAGGAAAATATTGAGTTGGTCAGGGAGCAGGAACAAATACTTGCAAAAGAGGTGGATCGAGTAAAAAATGCTGGGATTCCGGCAAAAAAGATCCATGACCGTGGTGGAATGACCATTTATGACCGTTTGGAATATCTGGTCGATGCGGGTACCTGGTCCCCTCTTCATACCATCTACAACCCTCAAGACAATGAAG
Organism: Desulfobulbaceae bacterium; assembly: GCA_024227155.1. Classification (GTDB taxonomy): domain Bacteria; phylum Desulfobacterota; class Desulfobulbia; order Desulfobulbales; family Desulfocapsaceae; genus Desulforhopalus_A. Next base: position 11,685 of record JAAELB010000321.1, on the reverse strand, counting down.
AAGGGTGTACCGGTGTTGTAAACGGGATCGGAAAAATCGCCGGTAAATGGGCAGTGATCATTGGTTTTGACAACAAGGTTATGGCGGGTGCTTGGATTGCCGGGCAATCCGAGAATATCCTCATGGTCACCGATATGGCCAAGCGGCTCAATGTGCCCCTTGTCTGGCTGACAAACTGCAGCGGAGTGAAGTTGATGGAGCAGGAGACCGTCTATGCCGGTCGACGTTCAAGCGGTACTCCTTTTTTCCGTCATGCGGACCTCAATCATCTGGGGATTCCGATTTTAAATGCGATCTACGGAACTAACCCCGCGGGTGGTGGCTACCAGGGAATCAGCCCAACCATTTTACTTGCCCATGAAAATGCGAATATTGCTGTTGGTGGAGCCGGTATTGTTGGTGGTATGAACCCCAAAGGGCATTTTGATATTGAAGCGGCGCATTCCTTGATCGAAGCCACTAAAGGATTCAAATCCAAGAGTCCCGGCCGTGTTGAAACTCATTTCGATCATACCGCCTACTTCCGAGAGGTCCATGAATCCGAGCGCGGAGTGTTAGACGGTATCAAAGACTACATGAAGATGATGCCTGCCTATGATCCGGCCATGTTTCAGGTTGCCGCCCCGGCTGCGCCCAAATTTCCGGTTGAGGATCTGAATACAATTCTGCCTGTCAATCAGAAGCGTCAATATGATTCAATTCAGATCTTGTCGCGCCTCACTGACAACAGCGAGTTTATGGAATATCGACCGGACTATGGTCCCGAAGTATTTACTGGACTTGCAAAAGTTGACGGTTTTCCAGTGGCCTTTATCGGTAACAGGCAGGGATTTTATCCAGATTACCCCAAATACGCTGACGGTGCCTACTTTGGCGTTGGCGGTAAGCATTACCGTGAGGGATTGATCAAACAAGCGGAGTTTGTCACTCTCTGTGGTCGGGATAACCTGCCTGTTATCTGGCTGCAGGACACCACCGGAATCGATGTTGGCGATCTGGCCGAAGAGGCTGAGTTGCTCTCATTAGGCCAGTCGCTGGTCTATTCAATCGAGCAGACCGAGCTGTCAATGATGTGTGTTGTTTTGCGTAAGGGCTCTGCCGCCGCCCATTACATCATGTGCGGCCCCCAGGCCAACAACAACAACGCCTTCACCCTCGGTACGGCCATGACTGAGATCTATGTAATGCACGGCGAAACTGCCGCCGCCGCATCCTATGCAAGGCGACTGGTCAAAGAAGATGCTGCCGGCAACAATCTCGATCCGGTTCTGGATAAGATGAACCAGATGATCAAAGATTATCAGGATAAGTCCCGTCCAGCTTTCTGTGCTATGAATGGTCTGGTGGATGAAATCGTCGAATTACCTGACCTGCGTAAGTATATCCAGTCTTTCGTCGGGGCGAATTACCAGAATCCAAGGTCAATAACCCCGGTTCATCAAATGCTCCTTCCGCGCATTATCAGGGGCTGAGCTGTGCGAGCATTAATATAAAGTACAGTTTGAAAAGAATTAACCTACAACCTAAATGTTGCAATTGACTAGTCCGCCGGAGATGCGAGGCAGCGAAGTTGAAGACGTATAAATATACTTCAAAACTTCGCTAACAAAGCAGATTCGGTGGAATTGTCAATCCCGAAGGGAAGCAAATACGGAAAAAATTGTATTCATGAAAAGATGAGTTTCTAAAGTGATTATTTTGGATGCAAAGTCTTGTTTTGCAGTGATAAATCATTTTTTCTGTACTTTGCGTATGCAAGATTTAGGTACAATTATAAGGATAGACGATGAATATATTGGTTTGTATCAAACAGGTTCCAGACATGGAATCCAAATTCAAGGTTAATGGGGATGGTAGCTGGTATGAAACCGCCGATTTGGTCTGGCGGATGAACGAATATGATGAATATGCGGTTGAGCAGGCAGTGCAGCTGAAGGAGGAGACCGGTGGTGACCTGACCGTACTCTGTATTGGCCCGGAGCGGGTGAAGGAGACGATGAAGAAGGCATTGGCTATGGGATGTGATCGTGGTGTCCATATTGACGATGAAACGTTTTTCAGCAAAGATCCCTTCTCTATTGCTTCTATCATCACAGCGTATGCGGAAACTAAAGCTTTTGACATGATCTTTACCGGCATGCAGTCCCAGGACCGGGGCAGCGCTCAAGTGGGTGTTCTTGTGGCAGAGATGTTAGGACTGCCAAGTATTACCACAATTGTTAGTTTTGCCCATGACGACGGTACAATCACGGTGAAACGGGAGCTCGAAGGTGGAGTGAAGGCGGTGGTCAAGTCGCCGGTGCCGGCGGTAGTAACCTGTCAGCTCGGTCTCAATACTCCGCGTTATCCTACTCTACCCAATATCATGAAGGCCAAGAAAAAGGAACTCCTCTCCACTCCTGTGGCTGATCTGCTGAGTGTTACAGCTCATCAGGAGACGGCCTCACTGTACTTCCCTGAAAAGAAGGGTGGTGGCCTCATTTTAGAGGGAGATGCTGGGGAGTTGGCTGACAAACTGATCACTATCCTGAAAGAGAAAACCGCCGTTCTGGCTTAAGGAGTACCCTATGAAGACACTACTTGTTGCGGAATATAGAGATGGGAAGCTGCAAAGCAGTATAAACGATTTGATAGCCTTCGCCGGTAAAGTAGGTGGCGAGAGTGCTATGTTTTTAATCGGCAGTGACACCGATCTACCGAAGTTTGAGGGAACCCTCTATCTTGGTGATATTGAAAGTTGCGGCGAATATAATCCAGCTGTGCATAAACAGCTGCTGCTTGACACAATTGAAAAGGTCAATCCGGATATGGTGGTTTTCAGCCATTCCTCCTACGGCTGGGATCTCGCCCCCAGGGTGACTTTTGCATTGAAGGCTGCTCAAGTCTCTGAGGTGGTGGATATTGTTGATGGAGTACCTGTTGTACCGGTGTGCAACTCAAAATTACGACGAACAGTTGCCTCAAAGACAGCTATCACTGTTTTGACCTTGCAGGCCGGGGCCTTCAGCCTGACAGACGAACCGACAGCTGTCCCGGTCGTTGAAAAGATAAACACCAGCAAAACCGATACCCTGGAGTTTGTCGGCTTTGAACAGGCTGAGCAAGGCGGGATTGACCTGACCAAGGAGCAGGTTATTGTCAGCGCCGGTCGCGGTATCGGCAAACCGGAGAATATCTCAGTTATTGCCGATCTGGCCAAGGCGCTGCAAGGAGAATATGGTGCCAGCCGTCCGGTGGTTGACTCTGAATGGGCCGATCACAATCGTCAGGTCGGAACCACCGGCCAGACGGTTTCGCCGAAGCTGTATGTGGCCTGCGGTATTTCCGGTGCGATCCAGCATCTGGCTGGGATGAAGAAATCCGAGTTTGTGGTTGCGGTCAACACCGATAAGGATGCCCCTATAGGTGAGGTGGCCGATGTACTGGTAGTCGCGGATCTGAAGCAGTTTGTTCCAGTTTTGACGGAGAAAATTCAGGCTCTGTAGTCTTGTTGCACACAAAGTCTTGACACAGTGGAGGTCTAAGCCTCCGCTGTGTATATTAAAGGCATGAAGCCTGGCGCCTGTCCAGTATATGCTGTGGCTGAATTAACCTGATACCAATTTCAAATGTTCGGGTGTTCAGCATGGCAATGTTAACGACGGAGTGATTAGACATCATCAAAATGAGTAAAAATATTTCTTCCACTCTCTTTTGAACCATATAATGCTTTGTCAGCATTTTTTATAATATCATTTTCTGCAGAAATCTGGGTGAATATTTGAGTTGCGATACCAAGACTGATTGTTACATGTTCAGCAATATTATTGGCACAATGTTCGATCTTTAAAGATTCTACAGCCTCTCGTGCTTGTTCAGCCATTACCTTTGCTCCCTCAGCAGGTGTCTTTGGTAAGATTATCACAAATTCTTCACCGCCATACCTCGCAACCAAATCTTCAGGACGTTTTGCTGCTCCTTTCAGTGCTTGGGCAACTTTTTTCAAACAAATATCACCAGCCTGATGGCCATAATTATCATTATACAATTTGAAATGGTCAATATCACACATTATCAAGGATAATGGTGATTTCAACCGTCGGCTACGCAACCATTCCCGGTGAAGTGTAATATCAAAAAATCTGCGATTGGCTATTTGAGTCAGCCCATCAATGTTGGACTGTTTCTTTAAGGTTGCAGTCAACTTGATTATTTGATTACCAAAACCGGCGAGTACTAATGTTCCTGCACAGAGCAAAAATAAGTGGCTGATAATCAGGGTGCTAAACTCCACTTTCTGTATCTGGAAGGAGACCCTCACTCCACCCCGTATGTCTCCTTCTTTGTAACCTTGTTTTGCATGACACTGTAGGCAGGACTTTTTAGTTACAAGGGGTACCATGTAGTTGAATATGTCTTTTCCATTTTGCTTATCAGTATTGAAATAATCCTGGGTTTTCTCTTTTTCAAAAAACAGTAGTCCGTCTCTTTCCCACTGTGATGGTTTATTTTCAGGATTAATTGGTTTCAAACTTGTCATGTGGAACTTGATATCTCCTTGATCCTGGGCAATGTCTGAAATCATCCGGGTCATAAATGCTGGATTAATGAGCGTAAGGGATGTTCCATCGGTGGTTGTGACATCTCTGTTTGAAACCTGCAGGAAGGGATTTGGGTGAAGTGTTTCTGATACCCGAAGGTAAACACCCTTGTGAGAGGCATTCCATGCTCTGGTCAGTGAAATCTGCTGTACAAACGCCTTAGCTGTTTTCTGATGTGCGTTTTCAGCAGAATTTTTCATTTGTAACAGGTTCCAAGAAAGAGATGTTACAATTCCAGCAACCCATAATAAAATTACAATATATATGTATCTTTTCGGTTCCAGTTGCATTCTTTACTGTGATGTCACATTTTGAAGGAGCCCATCATATGTTGGAGCAGTTTGATTTTGATGGATAAATTCTAAATGAAATTCACATGGTCTCCTTGTGGCTTGTTTTGAGGAAAAATGTGACAGATGATTAACCTTATTCTGAATGTCTAAAAGAAGTGTAGCAAAAACAGAGGGTTCAAGTCAAATTCTAAAGACATAAACGTGTGAGAATTATTCTTTGAGGATGGAGGAATAACAGCCTATGAGGCTGTCCGAGAATGCTCTTTTCCCTCATATCTTCGTTAAACTCGAAAAATTATCCTCGCAGATAGCGTAGACTTCGATTTTGCCTCGATCTGAGCGAAAACTTCTATTCTCGGACAATCTCCTAGGTAGTCCAACACCTTTTTTTTTTACAGAAGTAGACTGGGCATTTTAGTCCCACATTAGCCGACTTAGTCCCCAGGTAATGATTGTGACAGGCAAATAATAACGCAAAAACATTGACTTAAAATTTATTTTATAGTATGCTATTTGTAATAAATATTGAAAAATGATGATTCGAATTCTGTTGCTGACCTGTGTAGTCCGACATGCTCAAATATGTTTGGTGTAGGGCGTGTCGCAGCATTGTCAGACAGTAAACGACGAATTGATTAACCATTTTTTGAACCAGGTACATACCGCAGATTCTCTAATTTCTGAATTTTTCTTGAAACACCTTCTGAGTCTAGTTGTCTGGGCAATAGAAAAAACAAATTTTACTTTTTGCCTGGTTAGCGGATGTAGTCATTGGTTGCCTGGATTCAAAAATTAATCTCAACATAGGCGGTGAATATGAACAAACGACGTCACGAAAGAATTGAAGTGCACAATGTAGTTGCAAATCTTTCAAATGGAGTTGAATTCTTTTCAGGAACTGTAAGCGATGTTTCCCGTGCCGGCATCTTGCTGGATGACATTCCCAAAGAGTTGCGCAATTTGGAGGAGAGGTTGACAATAATCGTTTCCGCGAATGACAAAGATTACAAAATGATGGTCGTGCCAAAATGGATTAGTAAGGATTACTCCGAAAAACGGATGGGCTTAGGAATTCTCGACGCTCCTTTGGATTGGACTTTATTTGTAATGAATTGTGAACCAGCAGATGAAAATGTCTGGGCTGCGACTACACATTTACCGGATTGTTAAAAGATTAACCCCGCGGTATTGCCAGCTCTGTAGTCCCCTCGCTTGACTGCGGGGGGCCCGTTTATGTTTGCAGGACGGCCTATATCTTGTTCATATCCCTACTATTTTTTTTTCTCTCTCTGCAGTTACTCGTACTATCGTTATATTCTCCTATGGCGGTAATTATTGGGAAAATGAGTAAAAATAGTAATACTGTAACAAGGTATGACCAGCCACCATGATTGTATACCAGTCCACAGCCGGTAATTCCCACCCACCCACCTACATAATAGAAAAGAACATAAAGTGCATTAGCCCGTCCCTGGCTGCTGGTAAGTTTATTATTAAGGGCACCCACCGCTGCCGCATGGATGGTGAAAAATCCAGCACAAATCCACAAAAGCCCGGATAAAATCGCAATAATATTGGATGATAGTACCAAGAGTAGGCCGGCACCTAATACCAAACTTCCAACCAATAAGGTGTGGCCACTACCAAATTGATTGCTGATACGCCCGGCAAAAGGGCCAATAAAGATACCTACAATGTATACCAGGTAAAACATCGTAGTGACTTCAGTGGTGAAATTTAGTGGAGGGCTTCCTAGCCTGTAAGGCAGGTAGTTGAAAATAGAAGAGAAAATTGCAAAGCTACCAGCAGCAGAGAAAAATATACGTAATAGTGGCCAGGATTTTAGTAACTCGGGAAAACCAATCGAGCTTTCTACTTTACTTGACTCCCCTGATGTTTTTGGCAACCAGAGTAAAGCAATGAGAGTTACGATAAGAGTTAGTACTGAAGCGGATAAAAATGCATGGCGCCAGTGAAGTGGGGGATGTATCCAGCCACCAAGCAAGCGGCTTCCTAAACCTCCAACTACTGTGGCAGAGACATAGGAGCCCATGACAATATTTAGGCGCTTGGCGGGTAATGTTTTTGCAAGATGTGCAGCGAGACAGGTTGTAAGGGATGGAATAAATAATCCTTGAAGAAAACGCGCTCCGATAAAGAGTAGGAAGTTTTCAGTCATTGCACAGATCAGACCTGTGAAAGCGACGAAAGTGCCACCAACTAAAATAATTGGCTGAATAGAGAATTTATCTGCTAATAAGCCAAAACCAAGGTTGGAGATTGTAATACCGAGGATTACTGCTGAGACGGTGAAGGAGACCGTGACAATGTCAACCGAGAATTCATTCTGCAGTATTGGTAACACTGGCTGGGTTAGATAAATATTAATAAAAGATGTAGCGACCAGAGCAAAGACAATGAGTTGAAGACGGAAGGAAGAATGCTCAATCATAACGGGGTGGCCTGTAACGTGTTTTTTCGTTAACCTGGGTTAGTATTTAATGTGTCAGAAAAATCTGATAGAACTCCGTGAGGGTTATGAGTTCTATCGTTGAACTATGTCAATGTCAACCACCAACCCTATTACTGTTTTTATAGAGTATGAAAAATTTCAGCTTGACATTGTGACCTGTAACATATTACACACAAGATGTTACATTTATGCGATTGCGTGCTTTTTCATAAATACGGGAGAGTCAAACAGACCTATGGGCCTACCAAAATTAGACAAGCCAGAACCCTTGGCAAAGATGGCATTTAATGTCTTGCGGGATTCCATTCTATCCAATGAACTTATTACCGGTGTTGTCTACAATGAAAAAGGTCTTGCCAATGATCTCGGAATTTCAAGAACACCTGTCAGGGAGGCTCTTTTAGAACTCTCCTCAAAGCGCCTGGTGAGATTTCTGCCGCAGAAAGGGGTGGTTATCAATACTTTTTCCAACAGGGAAGTGGAAGAAGTATTTGAAGTCAGGACAACCCTGGAATCGCTATCTATTCATAAAGCCTGCCTCAATTACGAAACTCTCGATATTTCAGGGTTCAAGAAGTGTCTTCTGAATCAGGAAAATGCTGTCAATCTCAAAAATGCTGTTGAGTTCATGGCCGCAGACAGATGCTTTCATAGCCAATTTACAAAGCTTACTAATAATAACTATCTCATTGAGATGATGAGGGATATTAGAGATATTGTACACCTTATGGGTTTTCGTGGATTGGAAACAAAAGGACGCATGCAGGAAGTAATAAAAGAGCACAAAAATATTTTAAACGCTGTACTGCAGGGCAACACCGTTGATGCAATCCAACAGATGGAATTCCATCTGGAATCTAGTGAAAAAGCAGTAAAAACATTCAGACAGGAGGAGTGATGCTATGAGTAGATTTTCAAAAAGTGTTCTATCCGTTGTAATGATTTTATTTTTTGCGGTCCCCGCATTTGGACAAAATTTCAGAGTCGTCGGAAGTTGGAGTTTTCTTACGCATCATAAAAATATCGAAGGTCCCTTCTGGTCAGGTGGTCTCGCTGAAAAAAGCAATGGTGAACTCACATCAGAGGTGGTTTCAACCCTTGGTCAGATAAATGTAACGGGGGTTGGTCTTCTAAGACAGATGGATAGTGGTATCTTTGATGTCGGTCACACCTTAACAAATTATATTGTTTCAGATTGTCCTGAGTTGGCAGGATTGGACATGCCGGCTCTGTCGTGGGACCTTGAGACTGCCCGTGAAGTTGTTAGGGCCTATACGCCTGTCATGGAAGAAGCCTTTATGCGTTGCTTTAATGTGAAACTCCTGGGAGTTACACCATATCCGGCTCAGATGGTTTTTTCTAAAGTCCCCATTACCAAACTTGCAGACCTGAAAGGCAAGAAGGTTCGTGGAAGTGGTTGGACAACAGCAGCATTTCTGGACGCTTTGGGGGCTACCGGCGTTACCACAGAGTTTGCTGAAGTCGTCCAGGCCTTAAACCGTGGCGTTATTGATGCTGCAATCGCCGGTTCTTTGCCTGGGTATAACGCTGGCTGGGGCGAGGTGACTGAATATCTGCAGCCAATTCCCGTGGGTGGCTGGGCTCTTATGGTGGCAGTAATGAATATAGATTCCTGGAATGGCCTCGGAAGCAAGTCCCAAGAAAAATTTATGGCACTGTACAATGAAAACGTTATAGATCCTGCCTGGGCCGGTGCTAAAGCCGGTACTATAAAGGGTGTTGAGATTCTCACCGCCACAGGCGAACATCAAGATGTACAACCACAAATGAAACTGGTACCGGTTTCGGATGAGGATGTAGAGCTTTCCAAGAAACTTTTGCAAGATTATGTTCTACCCAAATACGCAACCCAGGTTGGCCCGGAAGCCACAAAACGCTGGAATGAGACAATTGGTAAAGTCGTTGGCTTGCAAGCTGTAGCCAAGTAAAAAACAAATATTTTGAGAAACTTGATCTGTAGGTCAAGTTTCTCACCAGCTTTTTTCTGTTCTTTCTGGTTCGATAGGAGATGAACAGGAGCAAGTTTATCCAGTATAAATTGGTCCACAACGGAGTCCATAGAAATGAGACTTGTCGAAAAACTTGAAAAAGTGTCCTCCTGGTCAGCTATTGGATGCGGACTTCTGTTGGTGGGAATGTCTCTGTTCATCGCTTTAGAAGTTGTCTTAAGAAAATTTTTTTCTGTCTCAACGAAAGGTGCAGATGAATTATCCGCGTATACATTTGCAATTATCTGTGCATGGTCACTCTCATACGCCTTGATTAAAAAAGGACATATACGAATCGATTTTTTGTATACCAAATTACCTCATTTTGTTCAGCGCATACTTGATGTGCTAAGTTTTCTGGCTCTTTTGAGTTTTGTTTCCCCCATGACGTACTATACCTTCAAAACTTTAAAAACCTCTATTATGAGACTTTCCAAGGCTAATACGCCTCTGCAAACACCTATGTGGATTCCACAAAGCCTATGGTTTTCCGGCATACTGTTCTTTTTTATTGTTGTTACTGTCTATACCCTGGTGATGTTAAAAATGGCATATCAACGCCAGTATAAAGAGATTGGTGATTTTGCGGGGTGTCTTACTTTAGATGAAGAAATTATGGGAGAGAGTGGCATAGATATTAAAGGTAATCAATTCAAGAAGGGAGACAAGTAGATGATCTGGATTGTTACCCTGACAATATTAATTGCTTTTATGCTCACCAGCATGACGGTTGGTGCAGCAATGGGGAATTTGGGCTTTATTCTGACAAATGTATTTTCGACATTGCCTTTCCACAGGGCGATGGGCGAAGTTATTTGGAATGTCAGTTCAAACTATAATCTTTTTGCAATTCCCCTTTATATACTGCTCGGCCAGCTCCTGGTTAAGTCAGGAATCGCCCAGCGAACGTATAAGGCGATGGATAAATGGCTATCATGGTTACCCGGAGGTCTTTTGCATGCCAATATAGCCTCTTCTGCAATTTTCGCAGCCACTTCCGGCTCAAGTGTGGCTACAGCGGCAACTATGGGAACTATATCACTTCCGGAGTGTAGACGGTATGGCTATAATGAAGGCTTTTTTGCAGCTTCAATAGCGGCAGGTGGGACTCTGGGGATATTAATACCCCCCTCAATTAATCTGATTGTATATGGCTTTCTAACAAACACATCTATTCCAAAATTATTTGTAGCAGGTATTATTCCCGGGCTCCTTCTCACTATAATTTTCATGGCTATCATATTTATAATATGTAGCACCAAACCTGGCATTGACAGTGACAGCGTTAAAGTCACAATGAAAGAGCGAATTGCAAGCCTCAAAGACCTCATTCCCATCATTGTGGTATTTATCGTTGTGCTGGGGTCTATATATACAGGGCTTGCTACGCCAACAGAATCTGCAGCACTTGGCGTACTCGTCGCTTTAGGTATAACCGCTTATTATAAAAAACTTACCTGGCAGACTTTCGTTGAAGCGAGTGAAGGGACAATAAAGACGACAGGTATGATAATGCTCATACTATTTGCCGCCTATTTTTTAAATTTTATTTTTCTGTCTCTTGGCGTGACAAAACAGATTACAGAATTCATAGATGGTTTGGGATTTTCAGCATCAAATACCCTGTTTGCAATAATTCTCATGTACATGATCCTGGGAGTTTTCATTGAAACTCTTTCGATGATGGCCTTGACCATACCCGTTGTGCATCCCATTATCATTAGTCTTGGATATGATCCAATCTGGTTTGGGGTGGTTATGATTCTTCTGGTTGAGATGGCTCTCATCACGCCTCCGGTGGGGTTGAATCTGTATGTCACCCAGGGAGTACGGGCCAGCGGAAGCATTAAAGATATTATTTTATGGATAGTCCCCTTTGTATTAGCAATTCTTTTGATGATTTTACTGTTAATTCAATTCCCTGTACTGGCACTGTTCTTGACGTAAAAGATCAGAGCCAGGATACAATGAGGCTGTCTAGATGGTAGCAAAATTTTGCAATTTTTCTGTACTTTGCGTGTGCAAGAATTAGTGCCTTATTCCATAGAAGCTGTAATTAACCCTTACCTCTTAATTGTCACGTAATAAACTGGTCCATTTGCACAGCAAAGTCTAAGAACCTGTTACGCTCCAATCTAATTGGATAAAGTTTACCTATAGGTATCTGCAATTGCGTTTAAAATACCGAAAGTTGATATAACTCCAGCTATTTTACCGTTTTTGCGATTAACACATACGCGGTGTATTCTATTATCAACCATAACGTTTATAGCTTTCACTATAGTGTCATCCGCTGCCAAGCTGATGACTGTCGGCTGCATAATGTTGGC